>VXNO01000075.1 GCA_009840575.1 Chloroflexota bacterium
GCGGTTGCTGTTGAAAGGCGGGTCGAGGTAAATCAGGTCGACGCATTGGTCGGGGAAGTATTCGCGGCTGCGCAGGATGTCGTGGTTGTCGCCGTAGTAGAGTCGATTGGTCATTGTTCATCTCACCCTCTGATCTGACGATTACAGTATAGCAGAGGCAACGACTTTAACTGTATTGACATGGGGGGAGGTGCGAGAGTAAGATAACCTTATCAGCTAGGTATGGCGATATGGTGGTCACAGTGAACGATTATACGGTCAATACCAACCGGCTGCACTTGGTGCCGACGCCAACCGCTTGGACAGGTGTCGGCAGCCTATTTGATATTTGTGGCATTTTGAACACATATACCACCGCGCCATCGGGAGAACGAGCAGATTATGAAGCGCTGCGTTCCGATTGGCTCGCCGTTGGCGATTACATTACCGAAGCCATTGTCTTGCGCAAACAGGCTATCAAGAAAGCGCGCGCTAGTGAGCGATAGCGAGGCAAATAAAAAAGATTCGATAGAAGATAGCCTCATCCCGCCTGAGTTAATGGAGTATATCCCCGAAGAAAAACGCGAAGAAGTCATTAGCCGCATCGTTCTTCAAGAGCAGTATTCAGGACCATTGGCGCATCCGAGAATTATAGCGGGTTATGAGCGGTACCTGTCGGGCAGCACTGACCGCATTCTAGCTATGGCGGAAGAGCAGCTGAGACACCGGTTGCAGATGGAAGATCGTGGACAGCAGGCTGCGATTGAACGTGACAAACGGGCAATGAATCGCGGTTTTGTATTGGCATCGGTATTGATGCTTTTAAGCGCCTTCGCGCTATATCTAGGTTCTGATTTAGTTGGATTTGGATTTGTGGCAACCTCTGTTGTGTCACTGGCTGGGGTTTTTCTTTACAGTCATCGTAGCGCTCGCCAAGAACTGCGCGAGAAGCGTCAAGCCCTGCAGCGGCCTTCCATAGCGCCCGAGTTGCCTGAAAGCGCAAAACAAACCGAGGATTAATCCTCCAATCTGTTTCTTGGCTAAATCAGAAAATACCATGCGCCCTCTGTGGTAAAAATGGCTCTATTCAGCCGCAAACACAACAGGAGTGCCCCATGCCCCAAAAAACCGGCGGCGAAGCCATTGTCGACAGCCTCATCGCTCACGGCATTCACACGCTCTACGGCTTGCCCGGCGTGCAGAACGACTGGCTATACAACGCGCTCTTTGACCAGCGTGAGCAAATCCATGTCATCCACACCCGCCATGAAGAGGGCGCGGCTTATATGGCATTTGGCGCAGCCGCCGCAACGGGTGAGCCAGCGGTCTTCAATGTCGTGCCGGGCCCCGGCTTGTTGAACGCCAGCGCCGGCTTGGCCAGCGCCTATGCGGTGAACGCCCCGGTCCTCTGCATCGCCGGGCAGGTTCACAGCGCGCGCATCGGCAGAGGCTTGGGCGACCTGCACGAAATCCCGCATCAGTCCGAGGTCTTGCGTGGGCTGACCAAATGGAGCGAGCTGGTGTGGCATCCAGCCGAAGCTGGGCAAAAGCTGGCGCGGGCATTTCAGGAGCTGCGCTCGGGTCGGCCGCGCCCGGTCGGGTTGGAGATCCCGCCCGATGTGTTGAAGCTGCGCGCGGAAGCGCCGCCGACGCCATCGCCCCTGCCGCCCTATGCGCCGCCGGTGGATGCCGGCGCGATAGAATCCGCCGCCCGGCTGCTGGGCAAATCCCAACGCCCGATGATCTGCGTCGGCAGTGGCGCGCTGGGGGTCAGCGCCGAAGTCACGCAGCTAGCGGAGATGCTGCAAGCGCCGGTCTTCGCCTATCGCACCGGCAACGGCGTGCTGGACAGCCGCCATCCGCTGAGCCTGAAATCTCCCGAAGCGCATGGCTATTATCGCAATATCGACCTGCTGCTCGGCATCGGCAGCAACATGCGCCTGCCGCTGCAACGCTGGGGCACGGACGCGAACATGAGCATCATCCGCATTGATGTCGATAGCGCCGCCATGCCGCGCATCCAGCGTCCCGACCTGGCTATCACAGCGCGAGCCGAAGACGCCTTGCCGCCACTGATTGCCGCGCTCGACCGTCACAACCGCAAGCGCGCATCCCGCCGCGACGAGATGCTGGCATTGCGCGCCACCTTCGCCAAGCGCATGGCATTCCTGGAGCCGCAAAATACCTATGCGCGTATCTTGCGTGAAGAACTTGGCGAAGACGGCATCGCTATCATGGGCATGACCCAGGTGGCTTATGCCGCGCGCGTCAACTTCCCCGTGTACAAACCGCGCACCTGCATCAGCAGCGGCTATCAAGGCACGCTCGGCTTTGCCTTCCCCACCGGCTTGGGCGCAAAGGTCGCCCGACCCGATGTGCCGGTGGTCGCGATTTGTGGCGATGGCGGCTTTATGTACTGCGCGGGCGAGTTGGCTACGGCTGTGCAGCATGGCATCCCGCTGGTGACGATCGTCTTCAACAACGACGCTTATGGCAATGTGCGCAAGATGCAGATCCGCGATTATGACGAGCGCGTCATCGCCAGCGAGTTGGTCAACCCCGACTTTGTCAAGCTGGGACAGGCTTTTGGCACCGATGCCTTCCGCGCCGAGACCGAGAACCAACTGCGCGAGGCGCTGCGCTATGGCTTCAAAAGCGACTTGCCGACCCTGATCGAAGTACCCATGGGCGATACGCCCAGCTTCGACAGCTTTTATGACCAAGGGCGGGTGCGGGCTCCGCAGCATGGCTGAGTCGATCCTGCCGCCCGAGTCGGAACTTCGCCAGCGCTTCACGCGGTTAATCAGCGATTGTGACCGCGTCTTCTTCGCTGGGCTGCCGGGCGTGGGCAAGAGTCTGCTGCTGCAGCAACTGGCGCTGCTGGCTGTGGATGCCGGGCGCGCGGTTGCCTTGCTGCAGTGGGATGTGCTGCGCCAGCCCTTTGAAAATCCGCGTTATCCGCTAGAGGATGGCGCGACGCACCCGTTGGTAATACGGGCGGCTGGCAACTGGCTGCGCGCGCAACTGCCGCATCTCGCTTGTGATTTGCTCATCGGCGAATTGCCTTTGATAGGCGGCCGGCTGATCGAGCTGGCTCAGGCGCGGGACGATGCCGCCGAGCCACTATTGCGGGATGCGCGCAGTCAATTTGTCGTGCCACTGCCTTCGCGGGAGGTACGCGCCCGCATCGAAGCCAAACGCGCCCAAACCATCGCCGCGCCCCAGCACAAAAATGAAGCCGATGACGCGCCGCCGCATATCCTGCGCGCGCTGTGGGGAGACCTGCAAACCCTGGCGCAAAAGCTCAACCTGGCGGAGCCGCCCCGCGACTCTACCTACAACCCAGAGACCTATGCCGCCGTCTACCTGCATCTGCTGCGCCACCGGGGTGCCAGCCTATTGCCGGTGGAAACGGCGCTGCCGGCGCGTGGCTCTGTATATGCGCATCTGGCTGACCTGCCGCAACTGCGCGCCACAGCAGATGAAGCGCAAGCCGCCCTGCGAGAAGCGGAATCCAGCCCCGCCGCGCGCGCCTGGTGGGAGGTCTGAAATGGCGCTGGCGGTCAACTTCCTGGCGAATTCGTTTCTGCCGCCCGCTCAGATGGAATTACCGCGAAGACATCAATCTCAAAATCGGCATAGGGCTTGCCCAGCGCCGAGACCACCACGCCTGTCGAGCAGGGGTAGACCGCCGGCATGTGCCGCGCCAACACCGGATACACCAGATCGCGGTAGCTGGCATCGGTAACATAGGTGGTGATCTTGCAGATATCTTCCATGCGCGCGCCAGCCGCTTCCAGGATGACCTTGACATTTTTCATCGCGTTGTCGGCTTGGGCGGCGGGGTCGCCTTCGCCAACGAAGCCGCTGCCATCCATAGTTAATCCCGTCTGTCCTTCGACGAAGACCATGTTGCCGGCGCGGACCGCTTTGCTGGTGCGGTAGTCGATATCGGGGAAGATGTCGCCGTCTTTGCTGGATTTGGTGAGGATGCGTTGATGTGTCATGGGGTTTTTTCCTTATCGAGAATCACAATAGAAGCGATTTATCGTTCAGCAAAATTGAACCACAAAGACACAAAGTTCACAAAGGGCGCAAAGGTTTTTTTGCCACAGAGCCGCAGCGCTGTAGTGAAAAAAGTATGCTAGGATTGCCCAGCTTAGTTTATCTTTTTCGCTTGTATCTTATTCCTGTGGTTGCCAGTAGGGCGGGAGGATAATCATGCCTAGCAATAGAAAAAAATATGCCATCGTCGGCACGGGTTCGCGCGCGGGTATGTTCATCAACGCTATCGTCCGCCAGTATCCTGAGCAGGCGCAGTTGGTCGCGCTCTGTGACCTCAGTCAAACGCGCATGGACTGGTACAGCGCGCAGCTGCCGACCGCTGTGCCGGCTTATCATGCCGACGACTTCCCGCGTATGCTGGCGGATAGGCAGCCCGACACCGTCATCGTGACTACAATTGATGCCTGGCATCATCATTACATTATCGCGGCGCTGGAAGCCGGCTGTGATGTCATCAGCGAAAAACCGCTGACCACCACGTTGGACCGCCTGCAAGCTATCTTCGCAGCGCTGCGGCGCAGTGGCAAATCGCTGCGGGTTACCTTCAATTATCGTTATGCGCCCGCCTATGCGCGCTTCCGAGAGCTGCTGCAAGCTGGTGTAATCGGGTGTCCGCTGCTGGTCGATTTCAGTTGGCTGCTGGATACCAGCCACGGCGCGGATTATTTCCGGCGTTGGCATCGTGAAAAAGCCAATAGCGGCGGCTTGCTCGTGCACAAAGCCACCCATCACTTCGACCTGGTCAACTGGTGGATTGATGCGCGCCCACAGCAAGTCTTCGCCCTGGGCGACCTGCTCTTTTATGGCGCGGACAACGCTGCCGCTCGTGGCGAGCGTTATGATTATGCGCGCTATACCGGACAGCCCGCAGCCAGCGATGATCCATTTGCCCTGGACTTAAACACAAAAGCGGCTTTCCGCGGGCTATACCTGGCTGCCGAAGCCGAGACCGGCTACATCCGCGACCAGAATGTCTTTGGCGCGCCTATCACAGCCGAAGACACTATGACGGTCACAGCCCGCTACAGCAATGGCGCGCTGCTCTCCTATTGCCTGGTGGCCTATGCGCCTTGGGAGGGCTTGCGGGTGGCGGTTACAGGCACGCGCGGACGCCTGGAAATGGATATCGTGGAAAATGTAACTCATCTGCGTGCCGAGGGGGCTGCCGCTTCTGCCAGCAAAGGCGCATTCAAGCGCAGCGAGATTCGCGTATTCCCCATGTTTGACGAGCCCTATGCCGTGGAGATACCCCGAGCGGAAGGCGGTCATGGTGGCGCTGACCCGCGCATGCTGGCGGAGATCTTCACGCCCACGAGCCGGCTCGACCCGCTCCAGCGCGCCGCAAGCCATATTGATGGCGCGGCATCGGTGCTGGTGGGCGTCGCCGCCAACCGCTCCATAGAAAGCGGGCGCATGGTCGATATCCGTGAGTTGTTCGATTTGTGATTTGAAACGGGCGAGTCGCCGCCTCGCCCCTACACCAAAGCTCCGCGCCTCTGTTTAGCCCAGCTCGCCACCCGCGAACATCGCCCGCAGCGCTTTCTTATCCATTTTGCCCACGCCGGTCTTGGGAATCTCGTCAACGATGACATAGCGGTCGGGCAGCCAGAACTTGGGGAAGGCTTGCAAGAGGCATTCGTTGAGCTTGCTTTCATCACAGCCGTCTGCCAGCGGCACAAGCACCGCCAGCGGTCGTTCGCCCCAGCGCGCATCGGGCACAGCGATGACAGCCGCTTCCAGCACAGACTCCTGCGACATCAGCGCATTCTCCAGGTCGACAGAAGAAATCCATTCGCCGCCGCTCTTGACCAGGTCTTTGGTGCGGTCGGTGATGGTCATATAGCCACTGGCATCAATGGTGCAGACATCGCCAGTACGAAACCAGCCATCGGACGTAAAATGCTCTTCATCGCGCTCGCTGCGGAAATATGCCCCAGCCACCCAATAGCCGCGCACTTGCAGCTCGCCCATGGTTTCGCCATCCCAGGGCGAGGCGGTACCGGCGTCGTCCACGATGCGAGCTTCGACGCCAGGCACAAAATAGCCTTGCTTGGCTTTGACATCCCAGCGGGCTGCTTCATCCAGGTCGGCATGGCGCGATTGCAGCTTGGATACAGTGCCGATGGGCGAAAGCTCGGTCATGCCCCAGGCGTGCACCACATTGACGCCCAACTCGCGTTCATAAGCTGCGATCAAGCCGCGCGGCATAGCAGAACCGCCTACCACCAACTGCGTGACGCAAGAGATATCGCGGGGGTTCGCTCGCAATTCATGATACAGCCCATTCCAGATGGTAGGCACGCCGGCGGCGATGGTCACCCGCTCCGCCTCGATCATCTCGGCCAGGGGCGCGGGCTGCAGGTGCGGACCTGGCATGATCATGCTTGCGCCCGCCCAGGCGCAGGCATAAGGCAAACCCCAAGCCATGGCATGAAATTGCGGCACGACCGGCAGCACCACATCGGCTTCGGTGGGGCCAATCGCCGCCGCCGCCAGCACGCCCAGGGTATGCAGCATCATGGAGCGGTGGCTGTAGAGCACGCCTTTGGGCAAGCCGGTAGTGCCGCTGGTATAACACAGCCCCATCGCCATGTTCTCGTCTGCGCAACGGGGGGTGAAATCGTCGCTCGCCTGTGCCAGCAAGTCTTCGTAGAGCGCGGCACGGGGCAGACGGTCAACGGCGCTGGCCTCGCAGTTGAAAAGCAGAAAATGCTCGACCCCGTGCAACTGGTGAGCAATTGGCTCAAGCAGGGGCAGCAACGTACCATCGACAATGATGACCTTGTCGCCGGCGTGCTCGATGATGTATTTGAGTTGCTCGGCGGACAAGCGGATGTTGAGCGTATGGCAAACCGCGCCAGCCATGGGGATGCCAAAATAGCATTCGAGGTGCTGATGGTTGTTCCAGGCGAATGTGCCGACGCGGTCGCCCAGCCCCAGGCCCAAACCCGCCAGCAAATTGCCCAGCTTGTTGACGCGCGCGGCGAAATCGGCGTAGCTGTAGCTGTGCCAGCCGCCAGCCGGCAGCTTCGTTTTGATGCGCTTCTGCGGCGTCATGCGCCGAGCGTGCTCGACAATTTTGTCCAGTGTCAGCGGGTAGTCCATCATGAGTCCAGGCAGCATGGCGCGCCTCCTGTGGGTGGGTCAGCCGAGCCTATTTGACCACAAAAGACATCGCAGGCACAAAAGCCTATGGCTGTCGAGCCCAGGGCAATTGCATCAAAATTGATTCACCACAGATGTCCAGAGGCCACAGAGATTTGATGTAGGGGCGAGGCGGTGATTCGCCTGTAAGATTTAGTCGTCGACGGGCGCTTGCGCTTGCGGCTCAGTGAAGCCCATGCGCCCACGAATCCAGGCGACGCTTTCACGCAAAGCCGCAACTTCGTCCTGTAGCTTATCCATTCTGGCGCTGAGCTGGTTGATATCGTTCTTCAACCACAAGAACATGCCAATGACCGGCGGATTTGCCTATGTTGACAGATGGGGAGCGCTGGCTATATGTTATTGTGCAGATAGTGGTATTTTCTAGCAAGGGTATCCGTGGGCGGCAGATTATCGTTGAGGGAGGGTGAAGTGGCAGGCAGGAGAAACGCGTTCATTCGTGGCTTGGGCGGTATGTTCAGTTGGGTGGATGTGCTGAATCGGCGCTTGCTGGCGGAGACGCCCGCGGAGGCGGACGCAGAGGCATTGCGCGAGGATTGGGAGACGGTTGGCAATCTTATGTATGATGCTTTGGGCATGTATGGTTGTGTATACAAGGTCTATCCAGCTAAACAAGATGCGATATCATGGAAGACGACAACGAAGAACGGGAAATAGTCCAAGTTGAGCAATATGTCGCTTATTATTCGGGATCATTGCCACCGCCCGAAATGATGCGCGCATTATGAGGATATATTGCTAGGAAGCGCCGACCGCATTTTGTCATTGACAGAGCGCGCGCAAGAACAACGCGGGCGATATGAGAATCGCGGGCTGCTGTTTGGGTTCATCGCGGCTTTGTCGTTAATCGCTTTGAGCGCCTATGTTGTTTCTCTAGGCTTTGCCTGGCAGAGCGTCGGCGTCGTCATCGGCAGCAGCGAATCCAGCTAGCCCGCCCCAAAAAATCTCTGCGCCCGCTGTGGCGAATCTTTCTTATTCTCATTCCGGCGTTACATAAGCAGCGGTGATGCCGCCATCGACAAGGAAGCTGCTGCCGGTGACAAACGAAGCCTCATCCGATGCCAGGAAGAGCGCGGCTTTGGCGATTTCCTCCGCCTCGCCGAAGCGCCCCATGGGGATGTGCACCAGCCGGCGGCGTTGCTTCTCGTCCGTATCCAGGTATTTCATCAGCAGCTCGGTGCGCAAGGGGCCAGGGCAAAGCGCATTGACGCGGATATTGTCTTGCGCATGCAGCACCGCCAGCTCCCGCGACAAAGCCAGCACCGCGCCTTTGCTCGCTGTGTATGCCAGTTGTGGAGTCGCCGCGCCCAGCAGCGCCACAAAAGACGCCGTGTTGATGATGCTGCCGCCGCCAGCCCGCCGCAGCGCTGGAATGCCGTATTTGCAGCCCAGGAAGACGCTTTTGACATTCACTGCAAAGGTCAAATCCCAGACGGCTTCGCTGGTATGCACGGCATCATCATCGTCGACGTGGCTGATGCCAGCGTTGTTGAAGAGGATGTCCAGCTTGCCATACGTCGCTTCGGCAGCCGCGATCATCCGCTGGCAGTCGGACGCGCGCGCGACATCGGCATAGACATAGGTAGCATCGCCGCCGCTTTGCAGGATCGCATCGGCGCATTGACGCCCGCCCTGCTCGTTAATATCGACCGCGATAACCGCCGCGCCTTCCTGGGCGAAGAGCTGCGCGGATTGCCAGCCGATGCCGCTGCCCGCGCCGGTGATGAGCGCTGTTTTGCCTGCCAGTCGCATGATTTCCCGCTTTCCCTATATCTGTTCGAAGTACCGGTGGCGCTCCCAATCGGTAACGGCGCTGCGAAAACTTTCGACCTCTTTGCGAAAGAAGTGGCTGTAATGCGCCACGACTTCCGCGCCAAAAACAGCTTTGGCGAAGTCGCTGCGCGCGAAGTTGTCGGTCGCTGCTTCCAATGTCGCGGGCACGGGTGGCAGGTGCCGCGCGGCATACATATCGCCGGCAAAGATCGCTGGCGCTTCGATTTTGTTGCGGATGCCGTCCAAGCCCGATGCCAGCGCCGCCGCATACGCCAGGTAGGGGTTGCAGTCCGCGCCCGGCACGCGGCATTCAATGCGCAGGCTCTGCCCCGCGCCCACCACACGGAAGCCCGCTGTGCGGTTGTCATAGCTCCAGGCGATGCGCGTCGGCGCCCACGAGCCATCTTCATAGCGCTTGTAGGCATTGATGGTCGGCGCATAACAGACCATCATCTCCGGCAGATGCGCCATCCAGCCGCCCAAAAACCAACCGAAGACCTCCGAGCCCTTGACGGGACCGAATGGCAAATCGCCGGCAAAGGCGTTTTGCTCGCCATCAAACAAACTGAGATGAATGTGACAGCTGGAGCCAGCTTGCCCGCTGTGGGGTTTCGCCATGAAAGTGAGGCTGCAGCCAGCAGCATCAGCGATTTCTTTGAGGCAATGTTTCATCAGCGCGTGGCGGTCGGCCATCGTTAGCAGGTCAGCATAACGGATGTTGATCTCGTGCTGCCCCAAGCCCCATTCGCCCTTGCTGCTTTCGACCGGGATGCCCGACAGTTTGAGGTGGCGGCGGGCGGCAGCGGTGAAAACTTCCTGGCGCGTACCTTGCAAGAGATGATAATCTTCTAGGTACCAGCCCACCGTTTGCAAGTCGGCATACTTTTTTGCGTGCGCCTGGCGATAGGAATCGTGATAGATATAGTATTCCAGTTCGGATGCGGCATTGACCGCATAGCCAAGTCGCTCGGCTGCGTGAATTTGTCGCCGCAGGATCGACCGAGGCGCAATGGCAACGGGCTGATGCGCGCGTTCATCATCCAGATCGCAGAGTACAATGGCGGTTTTTTCCAGCCAGCTAGCCACGCGCAGGGTGTCCAGGTCGGGCGCGAGGTGAAAGTCGCCATAACCCAGTTGCCAGTTGGCGAAGTCGTAGCCGGGTACGGGCTCCATTTCCATATCGGTGGTCAGCAGATAATCGCAGGCGTGGCTGCCTTGCTGGGCGGCTTTTTCGACGAAGTAGTCGGCATCCAGCCGTTTGCCCAGCAGCCGTCCGTAATGGTCGCTGAAGGCGATGATGACTGTGTCGATGTCGCCGACGCTGACCCGTTCTGTCAAGCCACTCAAGGATAACATGCCACGATTTTCGCTCATCGTTTCTTCATTCCATACAATCCCGCCGCGACCGTCTTGCTTTCTTCCCAGGCTTCCAGCTCGACGATGCCATCCACGCCTTTTGCATAGAGCGGGCTTGACTCCGCCAATGGCAGGCTGACCGCGCGCCCGGTAACCGCCGATTCGTAGGCGCCCAGCACAATCTCCAAGGCACGCGCGCCCGCGGCGGCCGGGGCGATGGGCTGGCGACCCTCGCGGATGGCAGCGGCGAAATCCGCCCACAAATCGCGGAAGGAACGCGCGATATTGTCGGCGTGTGTGGGCAGGTTGGGCAGGGCATGGTCATGCCGATTCCAGTCGCTATCCACGCTGTAGAGCTCGATGGGCTGGTTGAAGCCGCCGGATTGATGCTGCTTGTAGCGCATGCGCAGGTGTCCGTCCGCGCCGCTGATATCGACCCCGCCAAGGCCTTCGCCCCAGCCCATGTGGATGGCGGCATACCCGCGCGGGAAGGCGATCTGCAGCAGCGCCAGGTCTTCGATGACCGGCTGCCGCGCAGCATATTCGGGCGCGTCGATGAATGCCATGACTTGCTGGGCGGGCGCTCCCAGCAGCCATTCCGCCAGGTACACGGCGTGGATCATATCCATCAGCACGCCGCCGCCCGCCGCCAGGCTGTGCCGCCAGTCGGACTGGTATTCCGCCGCGCCAGGATAATCAATCACGCCCAAGAAGTGCAGCATGGCCACCCGCGTCGCGCCGATTTCGCCCGCCGCCAGCAACTGCTTGATGAGCTTGTATTCGGGCAAAAAATGATAATTATGCACCATGGCCAGCACGCGCCCGGCGTCTGCGGCAGCGCCCACCAGCCTTTGCGCCAGCGTCGGGGTATTGGCGATGGGCTTTTCGCTGAGCACATGCAGCCCCGTCGCCAGCGCATCCAGCACAATGGGCGGGCGGAACTGTTGCGGCACAGCGACCACCACGGCGTCCAGAGCCTCAATAGCCAGCAGGTCGCGGTAATCGGCATAGAGTTGGTCTTCGCGCAGGGAGAACCACTCCGCGCCCAGCTTGCGGCGTTGCGGGGTGATGTCCGCCAGCGCGATGAGCTGCAGTTGCGGCAGGCTAGTCAGCGCCGGGCGATGTCCATAAACGACGACATTACCACAGCCGATGAGGCCGATGTTTAGGGCTTTGTCGGTGTTCACCAGTCCCTCAAACCCAGCAGTTTTTCACCCAGTGGCGTCAGCTGCGCGGTGGCACCGCGTTCGATCTCCCAGCGGCGTGGATCACCAGGAAAAGCGCGCCCCTGACGAGGCAGCCGTTCTCGCCATGCGGTGATGCGCTCTTGGCGGCTGGTCGCGTCGCCTTGGCTAGCGGGGAACATGGAGATGTATTGGGCGAGGCGGGGGCGATTGGAATTGTTTCGCGCTGTGCCATGCGGCAACAAGCTGTGCCAGATGGCCAGGTCGCCCGCGTTCATCTCCACATGCGTCAATTCAAAGCCGCTGATATCGGGCTTCCAGGGGTCGCGGTCGGCGGGTTGAGCGGCTGCCCATTCCTCGATGATGCGATGGAAGCCGGGCACCAACTGCAAGCCGCCTTGCTCGGCGCGCACATCAGCCAGCGCCAAGACGCCTTGTACGGCGAAAGGCAGGGGGCGTAACGATGTATCGACGTCCCAATGCACGAAGCCTGTGAAGTCCCAATCGTCTCGCGCCGGCGGGTTCAGATTGACACGGTCGATGGTCACCCACAATTTCTCTGTCCCCCAGATCTGCGCGAAGGCTTCATGAATGCGCGGGTGCTGGCGGTTGTCCCAAAGCGACTGATGCTGATACAACTCGACCATGCCGGCGCGGTTCAGCTCAACCATGCCGTTGGGTCCCTGCGGCGGCTGATACCAGGTGGCAGGGTCATGGGGATCCATCTCCATGAAGTCCCAGATGGTATCAACCACCGCGTCCACATTGGCTTGGGGCACGGCATCGCGCAGGATGACATAACCCTCGCGCTGCCAAAACGCCCGGTCTGTTTGTGTCAATGCAGGCATGGTTTGCGCTCCTTCGCGCCTCAGGCGTACCAATTTTCGCGCGTCTTGTTGGCTTCGTAGTCGGCGCGGGCGGCGCGGACGGCGTCCATCTCGCTGACTTCAGCGACTGGCACATCCCACCAAGCGCCATAGCCGGGCACCCGTTGCCGGCGGTCGACTTCGGTAACGATGCAGACGGGACCGCCTTGAATGGTCTTGGCTGTCTCGATCGCCGCCGCCAGTTCTGCCCGGTCACGCACGCGGATGACATGCGCGCCCAGGCTCTCGCAATTTTTGGCGAAGTCGATGGGCAGGGTCTCGCCATCCAGTTGCCCGCTTTGGCTGCGATAGCGGAACTTCGTGCCAAAGCCATCGCTGCCGACCGCCTTGGATAGCGCGCCGATGCTGGCATGACCGTGGTTGTCCAGCACCAGGATGTTGACCTTGATGCCCTCTTGCACCATGGTCACAATCTCAGTGTGCATCATCAAAAAGCTACCATCGCCGACCATCACCCAGACTTCGCGGTCGGGGTCAGCCAGCTTGACACCCAGCCCGCCAGCAATCTCGTAACCCATAGTCGAATAGCCATATTCCAGGTGATAGC
Organism: Chloroflexota bacterium; assembly: GCA_009840575.1. Taxonomy (GTDB): domain Bacteria; phylum Chloroflexota; class Anaerolineae; order Aggregatilineales; family Phototrophicaceae; genus UBA6055. The sequence goes on from VXNO01000075.1 coordinate 12,957, forward strand.
CCTTGTGGTTGCGTGTCCGCCAGAGCTTGTGCAGGTCGCCGGGCATGCTGCCAGCCGCGCAGAGCACCGTATCGCCAGCCGCCGACAAGCTGTTGACCGTGCCGATGACTTCGCCCTGGCTGAGCATGGGTTCGTGCTCCAGGTTGTAGATGCGGTGGACTTCGGCATCCCAAGCTCGGTTGAGGCGCTGGGCGCGGGCGCGATAGTCAGCGGAGACGCTATAGCCCTCCAGCAGCGGCAGCAGCTCTTCCAACGTGGCGCGGGCATCGCCCACCAGTGGCAAGGCATTGTGCTTGTAGGCGTCAAATTCGGCGACATTGATGTTGATGAAGCGCATATTTTCGTTGGCAAAAGCCGTCTTGGAGGCGTTGGTGAAGTCGCTGTAGCGCGTGCCAATGCCGATAATGAGGTCGGCTTCGGCGGCGATTTGGATGGCGCCTTCCGTGCCGGTTACGCCAGTCGCGCCCAGGTTGAGCGGGTTGTCATAGAGCAGCGCGCCTTTGCCGGCCTGCGTCTCGGCGACGGGGATGCCGGTGCGAGCGGTGAAAGTTTCCAGCGCGGCATGGGCATCGCTGTAATGCACACCGCCCCCCGCGATGATGAGAGGCTGCTGGCTGCTGCGGATCCAATCGGCGGCGCGCAGCAGCGCATGGCTGTCGGGACGGTTGCGCGGGATGTGCCAGACGCGCTTCTCAAAGAGGCTGCTGGGATAATCATAGGCTTCGGCTTGCACATCCTGCGGCAAGCTGAGCGTTACCGCGCCGGTATCCGCAGGCGAGGTCAATACGCGCATGGCGGCGGGCAGGGAGGCGATTAGCTGTTCGGGACGGTTGATGCGGTCCCAATAGCGCGAGACGGGCTGGAAGCAGTCATTGACGCTGATGTCCTGCGTGCCTTCGCTTTCGAGCTGCTGCAAGACGGGTGCCTGGATGCGCTCGGCGAAGATATCGCCCGGCAAAATCAAGACAGGGATGCGGTTGACAGTCGCGACTGCCGCGCCAGTCAGCATATTGGTTGCGCCAGGACCAATGGACGAGGCGCAGGCAAAAGTCGCCAGGCGGTTGCGGTGCTTGGCATAAGCGACCGACGCCAGCACCTGCGCCTGCTCATTGCGGGATTGATAATAGCGGAAGCTGGGCGCGTATTGCTCAAGCGCCTGCCCGACCCCCGCGACATTGCCATGCCCAAAGATGCCCCACATGCCAGCGAAGAAGGGATTCTGCGCGCCATCGCGCTCGACATGCTGGCAGGCAAGGTAGCGGACGAGGGCTTGCGCCATGGTGAGGCGGGTGGTTTTCATACGGGTGTCCTTTCAGAAGGCAACGCTTCTTTATTCAGCCATCTTGACCTTGAAAACGCGCGAAATAGGCATCGATTTCCGGGCGCAGTTGCATACCAACCCGTTCAAAGCACTGGAGAACTACTTCAAAGCTACCACTGCCACCCAAGAAATCCCAGAACTCTTCCGCGACCTTAAGCTCGTGATCTAGGTCTAGCATACCGCGCAATGTCCAGCGGCTATATGGTTTTGGCGCGTATGGGTTGTAAGGAATGGCAATCATAGGATAGACCTCTAACGATGGGTTGAGCTCCAGATAAGCGCCCATCCACTCCAGTAATGTCCGCTTGTACTTTTGGAAACCCGATATATTTGGTTTGGCTGTCTTGATGTCCACTAGGTATAGATTGTTGCCACGCTGCAACAATACATCAATTTTTGACAGACGTACCGCGACTTTTTCAGTCTCCGCGCCGATTGCGGAACGCAGGTCGCTGTTGTGGTCAATCCGTGAAGGGTTGGCACTGGCGGCTTCCAATCGTCTGACAATTTCGTCGACTTTGCCACGCATGCCAACTGACATTTCGTTTGGAGCGCGCGCCTGCAATTCTACTCTATCAAAATGATGCCGGGCGATCTCTTTTGCTACTGGCTCGTATATGGATGTTCCAAAAGTCGTGTTCAGCGATTGAATGAATGTATAAAGCGCCATCCTGTCTTTTCCGAGCAAACGAACCTGGAATGGCTTGTCGGATGGCTCGGGATTGTAGGCAGCCAACTTGCCGCGGATAGCGCTTCTGATGACATTTTCTACAGCGCGTGTCGGGAAACGACTCATGTCACTTCCCGCAGATGAAATATCGTCTCGTGATAGGGCGCGTTTCGGTTCTTCTCGGTGCGAAAGAGGACAGGTCGCTCGTATCGTTTGACGATTGTCATGCCGCTGCGTTCAGCGATTGACGGGTACAAATCCCACTTGTCATTGGCTACCAGAAACACTTCATAATCCGAGACGAGAAATCGCTTGCAATTGAGCAGGACTCTGCTAATGTCTTGTACATAATCTTCTCTTGCAGTACGGCTTTGCCCACTGGCTTTGGGGCCAATTTCATTCTTGTCGCGTCGCGGCAGCCTAAGCAATTCATAAGCATAGGCGTGCTGTTCATGATAATCAATTAGCCCGACATACGGTGGACTGGTAAATATCCCGCGAATCCCTTGCTTGCTGACCATGTTGCCGAATTCTACATTAAATTGACCGAGCGCAGTATCTACACATGCAGTTCGCGCGTCACCAGTGAGGCAGGCTTGATGAGTCGGACTGCGCAAGCGGCGGAACTCGGCAATCCTGGCTACGCAATCCAAAGCATATCGCTCCCACCATTTCGTCGCCGTCAAGATAGGCTTGCAGATTTTGCTGTGCTTGC
>VXNO01000032.1 GCA_009840575.1 Chloroflexota bacterium
GGCGGGGGGTAAAGGCAGATTCAAACCCGTCTCGACGGGGGTGCCGAGAGGGTTAAGCATTACGCGCCGCCAGCGGCTTCGATGTCAGCTTGGGCGCGTTCCAATACGGCGTTGACCTCATCTTCAGCTTCTTGCAAGACGGCGTCCATATCTTCGCCACCCAGGATGATGCGATCCCGCGCGCGGCCCAGAGCATCGCCCACTTCGGAGAAACCGGCGAAGCGCGGATGGTACTGCCCGCGATACAGCTCATCCAGGAAGACCGGCATGATGGCGTTGTTGGCGAATTCGTCCGTAGCCAGGTAGGACGCCACCGGCTGGAAGAGCGCCGCTTCATTCAAGTAGCGGTCGGGCTGGCTGGTCAAGTGGGCGATGAGCTTCCAACCCGCTTCTTGCACCTCGCGCGGGGCATTGGCGTTGACCTGCAAGTAGAAGGCGTAAGTCGCGAAGCCCAGGTCGTTGACGGCGTCGTCCCAGCGCGGGACGTTGTGAATGCTGTAGTTGATGCCGGCTTCTTCCATGCCTGGCGTGCCCCAGTTGCCAAAAGTGCACTCGGTAGCCAGCTCGCCCGCGTTAAAAGCATTGCGCGAGACGGTGTATTGTGGTCCGCCACGATTTTCATCGACGATGTCTTTCCAGTATTGCATGACGCGCTTGACATTTTCGTTGTTGATATCGGCGGTGTAGGTCATTTCGTCAATCATGCTGTTGCCCAACTGCGTGACCATGGGGTCGAAGTGCAGCATCATGTAGATATTGGCGCTCCAGTTGAAGTCATAGCCGCGCTGTACAAGCGTGCCATTTTCATCCCGCTTGGTCAGCATCTCGCCGACCTCCGCCAAGCCTTCCCAGGTAGTGGGGAAGTCTGTGGCGGGGTCCAAACCCGCTTCCATCCACAGGTCATCGTTAGTATAGCAGGCATAATTGCTCAGCTCGGTGGGCAGTCCGTAGAGCACGCCGTTGAAGGTATCGCCAGCCAGCACAGTCTCGCCGACCAGCCCTTCGCCGTAGTGGGCATAGACATCTTCAATGGTCTGATAGCCCATGGCGACCGGGTCAACAGGCGCTAACATGCCCTGCGCATAAAATTGGGCGTTGAAGAGCGTGAACTGATTGAAGACATCGGGCCCCGCGCCAGAAGCCATCGCTGTCTGCAAGGCGGTGAAGAAGTCGTCAACGATCTGGTAGTCGACGTTGATATTGGGGTTTTCTTCCATGAATTCGGCGACCAGTTCTTCGTCAATCGACACGCGCGGGGCATGGTTGTGCATCCACACCGTCACGGTGACCTGGTCTTGCGCCTGGGCGAAACCAGCCAGCCCCAGCGCGAGCAGCAATATCAGCAGAAGTCGAGTTTTCATGTTCCATCCTGTCTCTAGTAACAAGTCGTCGGGTAGAAGGTTGTCAGCGTCTGAAAGTTTGGCACAACTTGTGCAAAAGCGCAAATGATTGCTGAGGATGGAAAAGTAGAGACACGTAGGCGCGACACTTGTGGCGGCTATGCTGTGCTTATAATCTTGGTGACCAAATGGCCGGAGATACGCGACCCTGGCTGACATGGCGCGTCATGCCAAGGAACTGAATATGGCATCTACGCAACCTTCGAACACTGCCGAGCGCAGCCGCGATATTCTAAATACAGAATTTGTCGACTATCTAATGAGCCGCATTGATTCGTGACCCTCCCCGAATCTTCGGGCGGAGAGCTTAGCCGCCGCGCTTCTCGCAGAAGAAATCGCCGATAACCAGCACATCCATGCGCGTGCGGGTGAAGCAATTGATGGCTTCTTGCGGATTGCAGACGATCGGCTCATTTTCGTTGAAGCTGGTATTGACGAGGGCGGGCAAGCCGGTGATGGCTTCGAATGCCTGTAGCAGGGCGTGGTAGCGGGGATTGTGCTCGCGCAGGACGGTCTGCAAGCGTCCGGTCTGGTCGACATGCGCCACCGCGCACAGTCGCTCGCGCCATTCCGGGCGGATGCGCTGCACATGCAGCATATACGGCGAGGGCTGGCTGCTTTCGAAGATGCGCGCTTGGGCTTCTGCTAGCACCGCCGGCGCAAAAGGACGAAACCACTCGCGGCGTTTGATGCGGTCGTTGAGCGTCTGCTTCATATCCGGCAAGCCGGGATGCGCGAGGATGGAGCGGTTGCCCAGCGCGCGCGGACCCCATTCCATGCGCCCTTGGAACCAGCCGACCACCTTGCCCGCCGCCAGCGCCGTTGCCGTCTTTTGCAATAGTTGCGCCTCGCCCAGCTCTGCCGCTTCGATGCCCTCTTGCTTGAGCGCGCTGTGGATATGCGCCCGGCTGAATTGCGGACCCAAGCCCGCGCTGCCCATAGTGTACCGTTCGCGCTCGCCATAGACCGTGCGAGCAGCATACAGCGCCGCCCCCAGCGACAGCCCGTCGTCGCCGGCAGCGGGGTGAATCCAGGTTTCGTGGAAGGGAGTCTCAGTGGTAATCAGCCCATTCGCCACGCTGTTTAAGGCGCAGCCACCCGCCATGACCACTTGATCGCTGGGAGCGAGTGTGTGCAGGCGGCGCAGCAGATGCAGCCAGACCCGCTCGAAAGTCCGCTGCAAACCTCGCGCCAAGTCCATATCCCGCTGGGTGATTTCCGCGCCGGGCTCGCGCGGCTGCCCAAAAGTCTTCAGCATGTGGTCGGAATAATGGTGGCTGATTTCCATTTCACCACGCGCATTGATGCGGATGCCTTGCTCCGCGCCAAAGGGCAAAAACCAGCGACTGTTCAGTTGGAAGCCGGCATCGCTCAGGCGCAGCATGTCGTCAAAATGCTCGCGGTAGCTGTCTTCGCCATACGGTGCCAGCCCCATCACCTTGCCTTCATCGCCATAGCGCCCGTAGCCGATGAACTGGCATATCATGGTATAGAGTGAGCCTAGCGAATGCGGGACATGGATGCGCTGCAGCGGCTCGATTTTGTCGCCTTGGCAGCGCGCCAGCATACAGGTAACGAAGTCGCCGCTGCCATCGGCGCTGAAGCCAGCCGCGCCCTCCCAAGCTCCGCTGAAAAAAGCGCTGGCGATATGCGCCAGGTGATGCTCGACGCGCAGCAGGCGGAAGTTAAACGCGGCGGGGTCACAGTCGAAACTCTGCGCCAACTGCGATTTGACATCCAACTGACGCACCTGGTTGGCGCTCGTCTGCAACAGGGTGGGCAGGCGGCTGGGATTGCCAAAGAGGAAAGCCGCTTTGCGCCGCAGGTTGGCCGCTGGGTCACGCGGCAGCGCCACACAATCGATGTCCCTTGGACGCAAGCCAGCCATCTCCAGCACGTAGCGCGCCGCCAGGTGGGGGAAGCCGGCATAATACTTGACGCGGTTGAGGCGCTCTTCGGCGATGGCGGCGACAGGGTGGCCATCCACAACCAGCGCAGCCGAAGCCCCCGCGTGGTCGCTGTTGATGCCGAGGATGACAGTCATGCGTTGTTGCCCCTTCCCTGCAGGCGAATGCTGCTCATTATGCGCGCATTGTACAGGAAAGGCGGCAATTATTCACCTGATCTTGCCTGGCTATGCCTGCGCCCAGCCTTGCCAGCCACGAGCGCCCCAGGCGGAGTACAGGGCGATCGCGCCGATATGAAACCAGTGATTGCGCTTGAAATTATTGCGTCTGGATGAGAAAGCCGAGGATCGCTGTAGCGATGCTGACGGCAATGATGAGACGCCAAGTCAAAGTCGCCTGAAGATTCGCCAAATCAGCTTTTGTTGCCAAATGCTGCTGGTTGTTTTCCAGAGCGGCGATTCGCTCACCGTGATTCTGTACGGTTTCGGTGTCGGCAATGGCTACCATCTAGTAAGCTCCTTTCCGGCAACTGATTTTTGCTGGCGCTCACTTTCGTCCGCGCCCTCTGCATTTGCTTACTATCGTAGAACAAGAGTATGAATCCTGTAATAAAGCGATACACCGACGGGCACACTATATTCTATTGCCCTTAAGCCTGCGCCCAGCCTTGCCAGCCACGAGCGCCCCAGGCGGAGTACAGGGCGATCGCGCCCGCCGTCGCCACATTCAAGCTGCCGACCGCGCCGCGCATGGGCAGGGTCAGCAGCAGGTCGCAGGTATCGCGCACCAGCCGCCGCAAGCCCTCGCCTTCGCTGCCCATCACCAGCCCCAGCGACATATTGAGGTCGGTCTTGTCCAGCGGCGGGATATTCGCCCCGACATCCAAGCCCACCAGCCAGACGTCCTCTTGCTTGAGTTGCTTCATCGCCGCGACCAGGTTGGGCACCTGGGCGACCTGGCTGTGTTCGACCGCGCCCGAGCTGGCATTCACTACCGCCGGCGTAACCGCCACGCTGCGCCGCTCCTGAATGATGATGCCATGCACGCCCACGGCATCGCTGACGCGGATTAGCGAGCCGACATTCTGCGGGTCTTTTAGCAGGTCGAGCAGCAGGATGAAGGGCTTCTCGTTACGTCGCGCCGCCGTCGCTAGGATGTCTTCCAGCTCGCAATAGGGGTAGCCGCCCACGCGCAGCGCCATGCCTTGATGATTGCCACCTTTCGCCAGGTCATCGAGGATGCGGCGCTGCACGCGCTGCACGGGCAGGTTGAGCTTCTCGGCCAGTGTGAGCGCCGCGCCGATGGAGCCGCGTTTGTCGGCGCGCTCGTGGATCATCAGCGAATGCAGCTTGCGCCGCCGTGAAGTCATCGCCTCGATCACCGCCCAATGTCCGTAGAGAAATTCTGGCACTTCTATATCCTTTATGGCTATGACGAGCGCCTCGCTGCGCTGCCCGCTAAGCCAGCTTCCACAAGGTGCCGTCGGCTCGGTCTTCCAGCGTGATGCCCAGCGCCATGAGCTGGTCGCGGATTTGGTCGCTGCGCGCATAATCACGCTGGGCGCGGGCTTGGGCGCGCATCTCCACCAGCATCTCGATGAGCGCCGCCTCGCGTTGGCTGTCGCCGCCGGCATCCGTCGCCTCGTCCCCCAACAGCCCCAGCACATCGCCGCCCAAAGCCTGATAGGTCGCGTTGATGGCTGCCAACGTATCCGCGCCGAGCTCGACATCGCTATTGAGCAGGCTGTTGACATCGCGGGTCAGGTCTTGCAGCACAGCGATGCCGCGGGGCGAATTGAAGTCATCGTCCATCACCGCGCGGAAGTCAGCTTGCGCTTTGCCCAGGCGCGCCAAGAAGCCATTGCCGGCCTCGCCTTCGGGCGCGCTGTTCATCTGGCGCAGGACGAGCTGGCGGGCATTCGTCAATCGCTCGCAGCCGGATTTCGCCGCCGCCAGCGCTGCTTCGCCATAGACGACCGGGCTGCGGTAATGCGATGTCAGGATGAAGTAGCGCAGGGTCTGCGGCTTCCATGTCTTCAGCGCGTCCTTGATGGTGATGTAATTGCCCAGGGACTTGCTCATCTTGACCGGAATGCCTTCATCGGGATCCAGCACATTCAGGCTGCCGGTTAGCATCCAATAGTTGGCAAAGGCACAGTGGTTGGCGCATTCGCTCTGAGCGATTTCGTTTTCGTTGTGCGGGTAGATATTGTCGATGCCGCCGCCATGGATATCGAAGTTCGCGCCCAGGTATTTTTTCGCCATCGCCGAACATTCGATGTGCCAGCCGGGGAATCCGCTGCCCCAAGGGCTATTCCAGCGCAGGATATGCTCTGGCTCAGCGCGCTTCCACAAGGCGAAGTCGGCTGGATGGCGTTTGCCGCCGCCGATCAGCTCGCGTGATTCGTCTTGTTGCTCTTCCACGCGCCGGTTGGACAGCTTGCCATAATCGTCATCGCTGCGCACATCAAAATAGACGCTGCCATTGGCGATATAGGCATTGCCATTTTTTAGCAGGGTCTCGATCATTTCAATCTGCTCAGGCACATGCCCGGAAGCGCGTGGCGAGATATCCGGGCGCGTAACACCCAAGGCATCCATGTCTTCAAAGTAGCTGCGGGTATAGGTCTCCACGACTTGCATGGGCTTGGCATTGAGCTGGGCGGCGCGCACCAGCACGCGGTCTTCTTCATTTTCGCGCAGATGCCCGACATCGGTGATGTTCTGCACATAGAGCAATTCATAGCCGCGCCAACGCAGATAACGCGCCACCACATCAAAGGATACATAGGTCTTGGCATGTCCCAGATGCGAATGTTCGTAGACAGTCGGTCCGCAGACATACATACCGACGCGCCCGTCGATAATCGGCGTGAAAGGCTGCTTCTCCCGCCCCAGGACATTAAATAGCTGCAAGGTCATCGCTGGCAGATTCCTGTCAATTAGCTAGCGTCTCTGGCGGGCATTGTAACAGATAGTCACGCGGCGCGGCTGGCTAGCTCACTGGCTTGGCGTATTCGGCGAAATCATGCAGCTTGACGAAGCCCAGCGAGGCATAGAGCGGGCCAGAAGCGGCATTCGCAGCCAGCGGTTCGTGGCAGACATAAGCGCATTCAATGCCCCATTCGCCTTGCATGCGCCGCATCGCGTAGGTCATCAAGGCGCTGGCCAAACCGCGCCGGCGGAAATCGCTGTGCGTGCCGACGGGTTCAAAAAGCAGCGAGCGATTCACATCGTCATGCCAGACATTGACATAGGCGGCAAAGCGTCCATCCGGCGCAAGGACAACGATCTCGCGTTCCATGTGCGGCGCGGTGAAGACGGCGGCATAGCTTTCGGCATCCCATTTGGCGCTGAAGCTGTGGTTATGCACATCAGCCATTTTCGCGGCGTCGGCAATGGTGGCGTCGTGAAAGCGAAAACCGGCTGGCAGCGGCTTGTCGGGCAATTCAGCGAGGTCGTGGCGGGTTACCGAGACGCAAGTTTTGCTGTATTGGTAGCCGTGTTGTAGCACAAAATCAGCGTAGGCGCGGTCTGTCTCGCCTACTTCAAGCAGCAATTGCTTGAGAGTCAGTTTGTGCCGCCCCGCCAAATTCAACATTTCGCGTTCGCAAAAGCGCAGCGCCTGGCTATGCAAATCGCTGTAGAGCCAAGCCGGCGCGACTTGCAGATCGAATATCTCCCAATTGGGACACATGATGGCGAAGGCGACCAGCTCGTCCCCGCGCAGCCAACTGAAGAAGACTTCGGATGGCTTGAACTTGTAACCGCCATTGAAGATGCGATGCCCGATATCGCCTTTGTGAAAATAATAATTGAAGCCGCATTCGCTGACCCAGCGCATCAGAGCGGCTTGCGCGCGGAAAAGATCATCTGAGCTTTGATAGGCTTGCGGATAAATCACAGTGCATCCTTGTAGAGTTCAATCATGGCAGCGACTTGTTGCTCCAGGCGATAATGCGCAGCGACACGCTCGCGCCCACGCCGCCCCATCCGCGCGCGCAACTCGCCATCCGCCAACAGAATTTGCAGGCGCTGGGCGAATGTTTCACTGTCAAAGGGATTGATAATATAGCCGGTTTCGCCGTTCTGTACCAGCTCCCGCGAGCCGCCAAAGCAAGTCGCGATCACCGGCCTGCCCAGCGCCATGGCTTCCAGATTGACGGTGGGGAAGGTATCCAGATAGATCGAAGGCACAGCCACGACATCCGCCAGTTGAAAAGCCGCGCGCAGCTCCTTTCCTTCCAGCCAGCCAGCGGAGCATATCATACTGAGCAGATGCCGAAAGCGCGCCGGGACTTGCGACTCGATGCTGCGCGAAGAAAGCGCCAACAAGCGCGCATTCGGCTGGCTATCCCGCAGCCTGTCCAGCGCGGCGAGAAGCTGTTCGACGCCTTTGCCCCTGGTTAGCCGGCCCGCAAACAAAATGACGCGCTTGCCCTCCAGCCCAAAGCGACCCCGCAGTCGGCTCAGCAATTCGGGCTGGACAGGAGTCCAGGCTTTCAGGTCGATGCCATTGGGCACGACCTGCGCGGGCGGCAAGCCATTGACGGCATAGACATCAGCCAGGGCCTGGCTGGGTACGCTGACCGCCTGCGCATGCCCCAGGGCGCGGCGGATCAGCGGGTTGCGGAATGGGTTGTAGCGCAAGCGATTTTCGCGCAGGTTGTGCAGCCGCGGCAAGCGATACGCTGTTGGGCTGAGCGCCTGCCCGCCATCGGGCTTCACAAAGAAACTCATTTTTCCATAGACGACAGGCATGCAGTCGTGCCCGCTGAAGACGACGCGGCAGCCGAAGTCGCGCGCTTGTCGCAAGCTATGCCAGCTCATCCAGGTATGCACATTGTGCGCATTAACCACATCAGGCTGGAGGCACCCCAGCAAGCGCTGGAATGCCCGCGCTGTCTGTGGATTGTACAGGGATAGCCAACTGCGAAAACGTTCGGGGTAGCGCGCGCGCAAATGATGCGTCTCGATGCCATCGCGCAGCTTGTCAAAAGACTCGTGCTCGGTGGCAGCGGCGATGTGAACCTGATGCCCCGCCGCGCGCAAGCCCACCGCCAGACGCCAGACGACAGCCTCAGCGCCCCCCTTGCCTTCGGGCGGGATGCGGTCGTTGAGCAGGAGGATCTTCATCGCTATCATTGTAGCCGCGCGCCAGCAACGGGTCTAGCCAGGACGATTGCAGCAAATGGCTTTTACCACAGAGGTGTCGAGGGCACACAGTACCTTGCCATGATTTGCCCCTGCGTCCCGCATAAGCTACAGTCCGCGCTTGATGACGCAGCGATGCAGGAGCGCCGATGAAACAAGTTCGCATAATGGGTCCGCGTCTGGCGGGCGTCGAATCGGTCGACAAACCCCGTCCCCGCGACAACTGGGCGCTAATCAAAGTGCTGGCAGCGCCCCTGTGCACCGAATACAAGACATTCGCCGCGGGTGGCGATGCGCCCTTGCTGGGGCACGAAGCCGCTGGCATCGTGGTCGATATCGCGCAGCCGAGCCGCGTGGCTGTCGGCGACCGAGTCGTGGCCATGCCTATGAATTGCTGCGGCAAATGCGCGCTCTGCCTGGGCGGCGAGTACATCCACTGCCAGGATACGCTGGATTTCGCCGCATTGCATGGCAGCCTGGCGGGCGCTGGCACGATGGCGCAATACTTGCTCAAGCAGGACTGGATGCTGCTGCCTATCCCCGATGAGATTTCCATTGGGCACGCCGCCATGGCTTGCTGTGGCTTGGGGCCCAGCTTTGGCGCGCTGCAAGCCATGCGAGTCGACCGGCATGATACCTTGCTCATCACCGGCTTGGGTCCAGTCGGGCTGGGCGGCGTCATCAATGCCGTCTACCGCGGCGCGCGCGTTATCGGCGTGGAAGCCAACCGCTATCGTCAACGGCTGGCGCTTGAGCTGGGCGCGGCGGCAATCGTCGACCCGCGTGACCCTGATGCGCTGGCGCAGGTACGGGCGCTCACGCACGATGGACGCGGCGTCGACAAAGCCATCGATTGCTCAGGCGTGGTGACGGCGCATCGGCTCTGCATTGACGCGGCGCGGCGCAAAGGCATAGTCGCCTTCGTGGGCGAATGTGGCGATGATACCCCGCTGCGCATCAGCGACGATATGATCCGCAAGGGGCTGCGCCTGCTCGGCAGTTGGCATTACAACCTGGCGGACGCGCCGCGGCTGCTGCGCATGATTGGCGATGTGGGCGCGCAACTGGACAAGCTCATCACGCACCGCTTCGGCATTATGGATATACAAAGCGCCTGGGAAACGCAGTTGTCCGGGCAATGTGGCAAAGTAATCTTACGACCCTGGGAGGCAGACGATGTTTAAATCCGTGATTATCGGCGTGAGCGGCGGGCGGGCGCATGGCCATGCCGATGCCTTCGCTTATATGAAACGCGGGCGGCTGGTGGCGGCCAGCGCCCGGCAGCGCGATAAGCTGGACGAATTCGCCAATAAATACGATATTGAGGCGCGCTATACCGACTATCGGGAGATGTTCACCAAAGAAAAGCCCGACCTCGTGCAGGTCAGCACGCCGCCCGATGCCCGACTGGAGATCATGCAGGCGGCGCACGAGGCGGGCGTGCCCGGCTTGATAGTCGAAAAACCGCTGGCTATCGAGGGCGAGGACTATCGCGCCATCTGCGCATGGGCAGCCAGCAAGCCCGGCATCAAAATCGCTATCAATCATCAGCTGCAATTTCATCCGCGACGGCTGGTCTTGCAGCGGCTGGTCAACGAAGGCGCGCTCGGCAAGCTGCGCTTCATCGATGCCAGCAGCGGCATGAACCTGGCTTATCAAGGCACGCATTCACTGCAAGCCATCGGCGCGTTTAATCCCGGCGCTATCCCCAAGACGGTCTTTGGCGCGGCGGCGGGCGCAAATGGACTCCAGCCCAATATCCGCGAGCATTATGCGCCCGACCAAAGCCTGGCCGCGCTGGAATACAGCAATGACCTGCCCGCTTCCCTGCGCTGTGGCGAAAATGCCCCGCGCGTGCCCGGCGGGGATGCCATCTACCAGCACAAACGCATCGCTGTCTATGGCGAGCGCGGCTATGCGCATTGGACGATGTGGGGCTGGGAAACTTTGATTGACGGCGTCTATGAACGCGGCGAGCACCTCTACCCCGACCAGGATGTGCTGGGGCAAGCCGCCATGTGCGAAGCCATGTGCGACTGGCTGGACGATGACAGCCAAGTGCATCCGCTGAACCTGGATGCCGCCATCCGCGACTTCGAAGTCATCCTGGCGCTCTATGCCAGCGCCTTGACCCACCAGGTCATCAAGCTACCCTTCGACCCGCCCGATGGCTTGATAGGGCGGCTGCGCGCGGCGCTGGGGCAAGATGGGGGCGGCAAATGAAAGCCCTGCAAGGCAAGACCATCATCATCACCGGCGCGAGCAGCGGCTTTGGCGAGGCGACCGCCCTGGCCTGCGCGGAAGCGGGCGCGGCTGTCAGCCTGGTGGCGCGCCGACAAACCGAGCTGGAGCGCGTGGCTCGGCTGGCGCGGGCGACGGGCGGACGAGCGCTGGTCTGCCCGGCCGATGTCAGTGATGATGAGCAAATCAAAGGGGCTGTCGAAAAGACGCGGGGGGAATTTGGCGCGATTGATGTCCTGTTCAACAATGCCGGCACCAACATGAGCGCGCGCAGCATCGCCGATACCAGCCCCGAGCAATGGCGCTGGCTGATGGATGTCAACCTGACCAGCGCCTTCGTCTTCACACGCGCTGTGCTGGACGAGATGAAAAACCGCGGCGCCGGGCTGATTATCAACCTGGCTTCCCGCGCGGGCATGCAGCCCAGCTTGACCGCCGGCCTAACCTACAGTGCTTCCAAGATCGGCATGGACGCGCTGACGCAAGTGACCAACCAGGAAGGGAACCCGCATGGCGTGCGCGCCTGCCTCTTCAATCCCGGCTTGGGCGATACGCCCATCATTGACCTGCGCCCGACGACTTTCAGCGCCGAGCAGCGCGCCAGAATGATCCAGCCCGAAGACATTGCGGCGACAATTGTCTTCCTGTGCAGCCTGCCGCCGCGCGTCAATATCGACTTGATCTCTATGCTGCCAACCCGGAAATGAACCAGCTGGCGCTCTTTACCAAACCTTGGAAGCGCCTGCCTTTGCCGCAACTGGCGCGGCATGTGCGCTCGCTGGGCTTTGACGCGATCGAGCTGCCCGTGCGGCCCGGCTTCCCGATTGAGCCAGAAAATATCGAGCGCGACCTGCCGGCTGGCGCGCGCTTGCTGGCGGAAGAAGGCGTGAGCGTGCTCAATATCACGGCGGCTTGCGCGCTGGATGACGAGCGCCTGTATAGCGCCTGCGCAGCGGCTGGCGTGGGCATGAACCGCGTCATGTTCCACCTGGCGGGCAGAGACTATCTCGCTGCCGAAGCCGCCGCCCGCCACCAGCTGGGGGCCGCCCTGCCGCTCTGCCAACAGTACAACCTGCAAATCGGCGTACAGAATCACAGCCGCGCCTTTGTGCCAGTCCATGCCATGGGCGCGCTGTCGTTGCTACGCGGCCTCGACCCGCGATATGCCGCGCTGGTGTGGGACCCCGCCCATCAAGCCCTGGAAGGCATGGACAGCGATGCCGCGCTGGATGTGGTCGCCGCGCATCTGTGCATGGTCAACCTGAAGAATGCCTATTGGCGGCGCAGCAGCGGGCCCGAAGCCGCCGAAGCCACCTGGCGCATCTGGTGGACATCTGGTCCACAAGGCAGAGCCTCATGGCGGCGCGTCATCGCCAAGCTGCGTGAAATCGACTATCGCGGACCCATCTGCTTCTCGGCGGAATACAGCGATGAAGAGCGAGTCGACGAACTGATCCGCGGCGACCTGGCTTACGCGCGCGGGCTGCTTGGGCCTACCCCCCTCAATCCCCCCGTATCAACAGGGGGAAGCTAGATTCTCAGCACCCATTCGCACTGAAAAACGCTCCCCTTCCCTGATGCTTCGGGTGAGGGTCCGCGCCGCGTAGACACAGGCCGTCGGGGATGAGGTAGAAAACCCGCATCGAACACACTCAAAAAACCGATTTGTCGCGCCCTGTTGAATGGCGAGTTTCGCATTCTGTGCAATACTGCCTACTTGCGCGGGAGCTAAGCGAGGGGCTTGCCCATGATGCTGAGATTGTATGCTATGTGGCGAAATCGTCCGCCATTCGCGCTGTTGTTGGCGGCGCTGCTCATATTCAGCCTGGCGCAGCAGTCCGCCCGCGCTGAATCCATCCAGGTGGATACCTATTGCAGCTTGTCCGATGCCATCCGCGCAGCCAATTCGGACTCCCCCAAAGGCGGCTGCCCAGCGGGCAATGGCGCGGACACGATCACCCTCAGCGCCGACATCCGCCTGGCGGGACCGCTGCCCGAGATCAACTCGGAAATCACCATCTACGGCGGCGACCATATGATTGATGGCGGCACCACCTACCGCATCTTTGATATGAATGGCGGTGCCACGACTATCTATAACCTGACTATGACGCAGGGCAATGCCGGCGCTGGGGATGGCGGGGCAATCCGCGCGCGCAACAGCGACCTAATCCTCAATTCCGTCAATATCAGCGCCAGCAAGAGCGGCGATAGCGGCGGCGGGCTGCATTTCAGCGGACCCACCAAGACCCTAATCATCAACAACAGCAGCTTCTCCCGCAACTTGACCAGTGGCAACAAGACCGGTCGCGGCGGCGGGCTGTATGTCCTGGCCAACAGCGCCAGCATCAGCGGCTCAGCTTTTGTCAGCAACAAAGCCATCACGACCGGCGGCGCGATCCACAACGACGGCGTCTTGCAAATCGACAACAGCAGCATCGCCAGCAACAGCGCGGCTGACCACGGCGGCGGCATCTACGCCAGCAGCGAGGCATCTGCCGAAATTGCGCAGGTTACATTCGCCGACAACCAAACGTTGGGCGAAGGTAAATCGGGCGCTAGCCTCTACCATGCTGGCGCGCTCGCGCTTTACAACAGCATCATCGCCGGGGAGAGTGTCGGGGAGCTGTGCGCGGGCGAAGGCAGCCGGCAGCAGGCGGGCAACCTCATTCAGGACGCCAGTTGCGCGGCGGAACTAAGTGGCGATCCGCTGCTTGCTGAGCCGACGGGTTCGCCCGTGCATTATCCACTGCTGGGGAAAAGCCCGGCTGTCGATGCTGGCAGCCCGGCGCATTGCAGCCAAAAAGACCAGCTTGGCAGCCGACGGCTGGCGGCAAGCTGCGATATCGGCGCGATCGAATCCAACGGTCCCATTATCATCCGGCTGGGCGGAGATTGCGTCTTGCGCGATGCCATCAAAATAACCGCGCAAAACCGGGCATTCGGTGGCTGCATCGCCGGCAGCAGCACGGATGTGGATATCGATACCATCGTCTTTAATGCGGATGTGAGGCATCACGGCGCGCCGTTGGAGATACGCAGACCGATGAATATCGAAGGGCAAGGATTTACGCTGTCTGGCGATAGCAACCAGCGCTTGCTGGATATCGTCGATACCAGCGTTACGATCAAGAACCTGACCATCACCAATGGCGATGTTGGCGAAGCGCATGGCGGGGCGATCCGCGCGCGCAATGCCGACCTCAGCCTCTTCGATGTGCATATCAGCAACAGCGAAAGCGGCAACAATGGCGGCGCGCTCTATTTTGATGGCGGCAGCAGGCGGCTATCGATCGTCAGCAGCAGCTTCACCAACAACGCCACCAAAAATAGCGAAAAAGGCGGCAAGGGCGGCGCGCTATTTGTACATGCGTGGCAGGCGAGCATCACGGGCAGCAGCTTCATCGGCAACCGCGGCGTAGGCAGTGGCGGCGCGATTTATAACGATGGTGAACTCACGGTCGAAAACAGCACCATCAGCGGCAATACAGCCGGTTCGCAAGGCGGCGGCATTTTCACCAACAGCGACGCGACCAGCACAATCCGGCATGTTACTTTTGCGCACAACAGCGTCAGCGACAGCAATGGCGACGGGCTGGGTATGTATGGCGACGGCGTGACCTATCTTTACAACTCCATTGTGGCGGGAAGCGCCGGCAGCGAGCAGAGCTTGTGCGCGGGCAGCGGCAGCCTGGAACAAGCCGGCAACCTCATCCAGGACAATAGCTGCTCGCCCGCTTTTAGTGGCTTGCCCGGGCTGGGCGAATTGATCGGCTCGCCGGCTGCTTATTCGCTGATTGGCACCAGCCCAGCCATCGACATCGCCGCCAGCGAACACTGCCTGGAGCGCGACCAGCTCGGCACGACCCGTCCGCAGAACCTGGCTTGCGATATCGGTGCCTTTGAAGTTATGGAAGAAGAAATCATGCCTACATTGATCGTCACGCCATTGCCCACCATGACGCCCGTCCCGCCAGCGCAATTCATCATTGACGCCGACTGCGCGCTTGGCGACGCCATCCGCTCCGCCAACAGCAATACGGCGCAGGGTGGCTGCCCGGCGGGTGGCGGTGGCTACGACAGCATCACCCTGACCGAAGGCATCGTTTTGCAGGCTGACCTCGATGCGATCAGCTCCGCCGTTCGAATTGATGGCGCGGGCTTCAGCATCAGCGGGGAGGGCGAGCGGAAGATCTTCTCTGTCAGCAGCGGCGGCGACCTAAGTTTGAGCCATATCGCGCTGATTAATGGCGCGGGCTCGGCTGGCGGCGCGCTGAACAACGAAGGCGCATTGACCATCAACCGCGCCTACCTGGCTGACAACAACAGCTCCGGCACAGGTGGCGCGATCCACTCGACGGGGCGGCTCATCGTCAGCAACAGCAGCCTGGCGAGCAATACTAGCGCGGAAGGCGGCAGCGCCATCCACATCGCGGGCGGGACGGCTTGGCTCACGCATCTCACGGTCAAGGACAACCGCAGCGAAACCGCCGGGCAGCTGCAAATCGACGCGGGCACGGTCAACCTGCGCAACAGCCTGATTGCTGGCGCGGGCGAAAGCAGCCTGTGCGCGGGACGGCTGAGCGAGAATCTGGGCAATTTTATCCAGGACGGCAGTTGTTCGGCAGCGTATTCGGGCGACCCCTTGTTGGGCGAGCTGACGATGCCCCCCGCTGGGACCGGCTACTTCCCGTTACTGGAAGGCAGCCTGGCTCTGGGCAGTGGTGATGACTATTTCTGCTCGCAATATGCCCGCGACCAATTGAACGCGCCGCGGCGGGGGCGCGATTGCAATATCGGCGCGGTGGACCGCTAGCCGAATGCCCCCACCCCAAACCCCTCCCCCAGAACGAGGGCGGGGCTTCGATATTTGCTGGAT
>VXNO01000063.1 GCA_009840575.1 Chloroflexota bacterium
ACAATTCGTCCTTTTGCTCCTTGGATACAGTACCAGTATAATCTAGGACTATACATCAGGCTCTTCAACCTCTGCCACCAACTCAAACAAGTTCGAAACAATAAGCGTCAACGCCCAGTTGCGCATTTCGGCATTCTGCTCATACAGCAGATTGCCCGAGTGAATTGCCATTTCAATTGCGTCATCGCCCTGGAGTCGGATGTCAATACTCACAATCCCTTGAAAGGGCTAATGCGGTTAAGCTCATAGTAGCCCCTCCAGCCGATCGACCAGCCCGCCCAGCACAGTGAAAGTTTCTTCCACAGCCACAGGCGTCGACATACCCACGCCGGCTTTTTGCAGGGCGTCAATCGGATACTGGCTGCCGCCCGCGCGCAGGAAAGCCAGATAGCGCTCGACCGCTGCGCCGCTCTTGTCTGCTAGGATTGCATTCGCTAAGGCATGGGCAGCCGAGATGCCCGTGGCGTACTGGAATGTGTAGAAGGCTTCATAGAGATGCCCGAATTGCGCCCAGGTGATGCCGGTGCGGCGCGGGTCGTCCGTCATCGTTTCGCCATAGCCCTCGGCGAAGTAGCCGGCCATGATGTCGTTGAGCGCGGCTGGCGTCAGCGGCTCGTCATTTTCCATGCGACTATGCACTTCCAGCTCAAAGCGCGCCAGTGTCGGCATGATAAAGAAGTAGCGGTGGATGTTGTCCATCGCTTCCTGGATGAGCGCCAGTTGGAAGGCGCGGTCATTATCCTGCGCGAAGAGATGCGCCCGCACCAAGGCTTGATTGAAATTGGAGGCTACCTCCGCGGCGAACATGGAATAGTTGCTGTAGATAAATGGCTGGTGGCGGCGGCTGTAATAGCTGTGCATGGAATGCCCCAGCTCGTGCGCCAACGTGCTCATCGCGCCCAGGCTGCCATCGAAGCTCAGCATGATGAATGGATGACTGTCGTAAGTGCCATAGGAAAACGCGCCTTCGGACTTGCCGCGGTTGATGGCATGGTCGACCCAGCGCTCCTCCATACAGCCGCGCCGCATGGTCTGCACATAGTCAGCGCCCAGGGGCTGCATGCCCGCGGCGATCATGTCGACGGCTTCCCCAAAGCTCACTTGTGGATCATCGCTGGTCAGCGGTGCCCAGATATCCCAGGGATGGATGCGTTCATAACCCAGCGCCCGCCGCCGTACATCCCAATAGCGATGCCAGGTCGGGATGTGCCGCCGACAGGTGTCGATCAAGTTGTGGAAGACCTCCAGCGGGATATTGCTCGGTGACAACTTGGCTTGCAAGACACTCTCATAGCCGCGCAGCCGAGCTTGTACAACACTGCTCTTGACCGATGCCAGGTAGGCGGTGGCAAAGGTGTTGTGGAAGCGCAGGTAGCTATCGGCATAATTCTGCCAGGCGCTTTGGCGAATTTGACGGTCGCCCTCCCCCAGCAGCTTGTCGCGGGTGCTTTGGATCAAAGGCTGTGGCGCGCCGCTTGAATCAATCGCGTCATCAAAGCGCAGGTCCATGTCGTTGAGGGCGCTGCGGATGCTTTCGATGCGTCCCAGCGGGTCGTTCAGTAAACCCAAAGCGCTCTCGATCTCGGCGGATAAGACATGCTGTTTCTTGCGCAGCAGGTCGTCTATGTAGTGTTCGTATTGCTGCATGACTGGCTCGGACTGCGTCCACTGCAGCAAGTCGCCGGGGTCCATCGCCAGCAGCTCGGGCTGGGCAAATGCCACGCTGGAGAGGAATTGTCCAGCCAGCCCCTGCGCCTGCCCCAACATGCCTTTGATATCTTCGTTTTCGCCATCACAGGCTTGCCACATGGCGGTGTACATATACAACGTCCATACCCGCCGCGCCAGCTTCTGGTAACAATCGAAATAGGCGGCGAGGCGTTCGGCGCTTTCAGCCAACGTGCCTTGGAATGCCGTGAACTGCCCGAGTTGGCTGGAGACAGCGCTGTATTCGGCGCGCCAGTCCGCAAAAGACGCGAAGACGCTTTCGTGATTCCAGGTAGCTTGTTTGGGGATGTCGGCGCGGGCGGGGATGGTTGTCATGGGGCTTGTTCCTTTGTGTTAGGTGAAAAAGGCGGAGAGTTGCAAATAGCAGCGACTTTCTCGAACGCGCGGCTGCTTCCACCAGCGAGCAAGCGAAAGGTGCAGCAAAGTTCTGGCTGGCAAATACTCAACGGGAGCGTGCAAGCCAATATAGGGCAAACGAAATAATTCAGGTACGGCAGAGTCTTCATAGTAATAATAGTTCTTGGTTTCTCCCCTTTTCTGTTCTGGTTTCAATTCCAAGCCGTGCATGGGCAGCCAAAAGGCATGGGCATAGCCTGGAAGGCCTGTGCGTCTCGCGATATAGGCGCTGCCATTTTTCGTTCTGTTGAGCAATCCATCAAACAAAGCGTCAGGGGCGCTCGGTTCCAAATCACTGCGCTCCAACAGGAATTTCCGCATATTGGAGACCCGATATGAGCACCTATGGGGATGTACCAAGGTGTCCTCGGTATGCGGCTTTTTTGCGCCGGGCTTGGCGGCTATCTCGCATTCCCAGATGTCCCCCACATAGAAAACAGTGTCAACTGGCTGGTTGTCGCCTCCTGGCGTCAGCAAGCGGATTTTCTCGTAGCTCTTCTCCACGATCCCACCCAAACACAATTGGTCTTCATTTATCCGTGTCTTGCAAACAACCAATACTCTTTTCATCGCCTCTACTCCTAGCTGGCAACTATATGCTTGACCTCCACGCCCAGTTGCTTGGCGATTTCTGCGGCAGCCAGGCTGCGATGACAGGCGCGCGGTTCGCCTTCGACACAGAATAGCGCGGGCCGCAGAACGGGCTGCGCATCGGGAATATCCGCGAGCTGGCGCGCCCTTATCAAGGCGTCTTTAGCGACAAATTTGCGCTCGGGCTTGCGCTTGTAGACGCGCAGGATATCGCGCTTGTATTCGTGAACATATTCTTTGCACAGGTCTTGCCGGTCGCTGCGCCGCTGCAATCGCTGCTGCTGGTCGACGAGGTCTTGCAAGCTGCGGATGCGTGGAGTCGGCGCGAGCTCCAGCAGGTGCGCATAGTCAATGCCCAAGCTCGCCAGCTTCGCCCGCAAGTAGCTGCTGTTGACGAATTTATAGCGTGCGCCGCGCATCCCCCGTCGCCGCCTTATATCGACGAAGAGGTCGATACCGTGCGCTTGCAGGGCAGCAAAAAACGCCGCTTCGCCATAGCCATAAACGCCGATGGTATAGATTGCTTCAGGTGAATGATTTTTCATTGCCTGGCTCAGAACAGCATGTCCAGTTGGCGTGGTTTTGCCTCAGCTTGCAGAGCCGCCTGGTCTTTCAGCGCGCCGCTTTTGTCGATATGCAGCACAGCGCAGCTTGCATCCTTCTGCAAGGTAACGCCGATTGTATAGCTGCGGTGGCAGTGGGCGGGGTCTTTTTCGCTGCACATGATGGCGCTGCGCCGCTGCGCCGCCAGCGACTTCAAGCGCCTTATGCCCTGCCGATACCAAGCTCGCTCTTCGCAGCGCTCGGCATTCAGCAAGCCATCGACAAAGCAATCTTCATCCGAAGGGCGTCCGCCTAGCGCTTCGCCCAGGAAGACGTAGTCAATGCCCGCGTCCCGCAGGATGCGCGTCAATGCCGAGCGGGTGAAATCGGGGTTGAACTTTGAATAGGGCTGCGAGCGCACATCCACCAGCAGCGCGATGTCATAGCGGCGCAGCAATGCCACGAAGTCACCGCTGCTGCGTCCGCCATAGCCGATTGTGTAAATCTTGGTCATGCGCCTAGTCCACCCGCCATTCAAAGGGCATCAGCAACTGCGCTCGGCTGGTCAGCAGCTTAATGCCCTCGGTGACATAGCTTACCAGCGCCGCGGGGTTCTGCTCGGCAAGCTGCGCGCCGATGGGTTTGCCTTTGCGGCGGATGAGGGTGAGGGGCGCGTTTTCGGGCAGGCTCGCCAGTTCGCGGGCTTTGGCAGCGGCCTCATCCAGCCCGCCCAGTTGGTCGACCAATCCGCATTCCAGCGCCTGCGCGCCCGTCCAAACCCGTCCGCCGCCGATTGCCTTGACTTCATCAGTGGTTTTGCCGCGGCTGTCGGCTACGCGCGTGATGAACTGGTGATACAGGCGCTCCATGTTGCCGCGCACCATAGCCCGCTGCTCTTCGCTGAAAGGGCGCTCGCCAGCGGCCCAGTCGGCGTTTTCCCCGCGCAGGTAGGACACGGCGTTGAAGCGCATTTTCTTTAGCATTTCGCTATTGACCAGCTTGCCCATCACGACACCGATCGAGCCGGTGATGGCGCTGGGCTGGGCGACGATCCAGTGTGCTGGCGTCGCGATGTAATAGCCGCCCGAAGCCGCCACGCCACCCATGCAGACCACCAGCGGGCGCGTGCTGGCGAACTCGCCCAGCGCGGATGCCATGGATTCAGAGGCTGTCGCGCTGCCGCCGCCGCTGTCGATATACAGCACCAGCGCGCCACAATTTTCATCGCGGATGAGGTGGCGCACCTGTTGGTTGAGCGTGGCATCGCCCAGTCGCTCGCTGCCTACGAAGGGCAGGGGGATGGGCAGGTCGCCGGGCGGGCTTTGACTCTCGCCATCAACGATTGCGCCCCCCGCATAGAGCAAGGCGACATATTTGCCGCTGAAATCGGGCGCTGGCAGGTAGACCTGCCCATCGGCTTCTTCCCAGGGCGAGATTGTGCCCACGCCCAAATGCGCCAGCAGCGCTTCTTCGTTCATCACGCCGTCGATATAGCCAGCGGATAGGGCATCGCTGTCGCTGTGCAAGGCGGCGTCGACCATTGCGCGCGCGGCGGATGGCTTCATCTTGCGGGTGGCGGCGATGCCATCCAGCACGATCTCAAACAGCGAATCCAGCAGCCAGTTCGTTTGTTCGCGCGCTTCTGGCGAGGGTTCGCTGCGCGCCAGCATATCCGCAGCGCTCTTGTAGGGCGTGATAGCCAGCGCGTCCATCTGCAAGCCGACCGCCGCCAAAGCGTCTTTTAGATAAATCTGCTGGCTGTGGATGCCGGCTGTATCCAACATGCCGCCGGGCACCAGCAGAATCTCATCGCAGGCGCTGGCCACAAAATACTCCGCCATGCGATAGCCGGGCGCGAAGGCGATGGCGCGCTTGCCTTTTTCCCGCAGGCGCAGGATAGCGTCGCGCAATGTTTGCAAGTCGGCATAATTTGCCGCCAGCCCGCGAAAATGCAGCACGACGCCCAGGGTGCGCGGGTCATCGGCGATGCGCTGCAATGCCTGCGCGCATTCCAGCAGGCTCATCGGCGCTGCGCCAAATAGCTGCCGCTGCACGAGGTTGCGGGCGCGGGGCATCGGCGCGAAGCTGGCTGGCAGCCGCAGCATGACATAATCAAGCGTCTTGATGCGCGAGCGCTGCATATTGAGCAGGTTCGTGCCTAGCTGCTGGATGATGCGCGTGGTGTTGGACATGCGCTAGTCCCCAATACTTGAAATCGCCATGCTTGCACTCTACCATACCGGAGTAGCCCTGACGAGAGGCTTGCCACAATGGCTTTGCAGCCAGCGCTCTTCAAAATAAACAAAAAGGACTACCTATCTGACGATCTGCTCACCTACATTGGCAACAAGCGGGCGCTTCTGCCATTCATTCGCCAAGGCTTGGATGATGTAAAGGCACGGCTCGGCAAAGCGCGCCTTAATTGCCTCGACCTGTTTGCGGGCAGCGGCATCGTGTCGCGTATGATGAAGGGTCATGCCAGCCGCTTGGTCAGCAACGACTTTGAAGATTATGCTGAGGTCGTGAACCGTTGCTACTTGACCAATCATTCTGATTTTAATGAGCAAGACTACTGGCAAGCCAGGTACGAACTGCTTGAAAGAATTGCGGACGACTGGCGGCGTGGCATCATCGCCGAGAATTATGCGCCGCTGGATGATGGCTGCATCCAAGCGGGCGAGCGCGTTTTCTACACGCGTCGCAATGCTGAGTATATTGATACAGTGCGCCAGCATATCGACAATCTGCCCAAGCCGCTTCAGTTGTACTTTCTTGCGCCACTGCTTGTCCGAGCATCTGTCCACAACAATACAGCCGGCATTTTCAAAGGCTTCTATAAAAACCGTCAAGGTATTGGCGCGTTCGGCGGGCAGGCAGGGCAGGCGCTAAAGAGAATCAAAGGCAAGATCACCATACCTGAACCGCTGTTCTCCGAGTACGAGTGTGATGTTCTAGTTAGCAAACAGAACGCAACAGATTTTGCAAAAAACATAGGCGGCTCCTATGACCTGGTATACATGGACCCGCCTTATAACCAGCATCCTTACGGTTCAAATTACTTCATGCTCAACCTAATTCTTCATTATCAGATGCCAAAATCCTTGAGCAAGGCAAGCGGCATTCCTACAGATTGGAAGCGCAGCCCATTTAACAAGCGCCAGCAGGCTGGCTCCGCTTTTTTGAAAATTATCGATGAGATTGATGCAAAGTATTTTCTGATTTCGTACAACAGCGAAGGATTTCTGCCCAAGCAGCAGTTTTTCTTCGATTTGGAACGCCGCGGCAAGCTCACATTCTTTGAGACCAGGTACAACACCTATCGGGGCAGCCGCAATCTGGCGGGTCGCTCTACTTATGTTAAGGAGTACTTATTCCTCCTGGAGAAATCATAATGGCTGGAAATGTATTCTGTGGCATACAAAATTGCTGAACAAAGCATATATTACTATTTCTCAAAATATGGGCGCGACAATTTTTCAAATGTAAGCGAAGAGTTCCGCAGTTGACACCGCTTGCGAGTGACGTTCTGTGTTTGTAAGCGTTCCGCGTCGAAGCAAGGGAATTAAATCGCATCCCCCCAGCCGCTGCGCATGTTAACGTTGGCTGGCTGAAATATGATATGCTAGGATGAACTGGGGCGCAAGGTGCGGCGATATGGCTATACAAGAGACTGTGCTGGATGTCGATGCGGTTTGGGACTTATCGCGGCAACCAGAATACGACAACAAGCGATTGGTTCTAATTGATGGGGAGCTCATCGTCATGTCGCCTGTGAAGCAAATGCATGGGCTGCTGGCGGTTCGCCTCAGCGCCTGCCTACTGCTGTACGCGGATGAGCATGGCTTGGGCGAAGTTACGACCGAAGTCGGCCACTATCCGCCCGGCGATCGCCGCACATTGCTCGCGCCCGATGTCGCCTTCACGACTCAAGCCCGCATCAATCAGACCGCGCAGGACGAGTTCGTACCGCTGATGCCCGACCTGGCGGTGGAAATCGCTTCGCCCGGCGATTCGCTGGCGCAGTTGCGTCGCAAAGCCGCCATTTATCTGGACAATGGCGCGCGACTGGTCTGGATCGTGCTGCCCGATCAGCAGGGAGTCGATGTCTGCCGTTCCGCAGTGGGGGCGCGCCTCGATATCGAGTTTGTCGGCAGCGATGGCGCACTCTCCGGCGAAGAGGTATTGCCCGGCTTTGCGCTGGAACTCAGCGAATTGTTCCCGAATCCTCGCTCCAGCTAAATCGCATCCCCCAGCCGCCGCGCATGCTCGATGGTCGTGGCGATGCCCTCTTCCAGCGGCCTTTCGTAGACTGCTGTATAGCGCGCCCGCAACTCGCTGTCATCAAAGCCGGCCGGGAAAGGCAGCGGGGTATCCGCCACTTCGATCTGGGCGGCGGGCAAGAGCTTTCTGGCTATAGCGGCGAATTGCTCCACCGAGCGCGGTTGTCCGCCCAGGTTGTAGCCATACGCGCCATCCAGCGGAGTCTCAGCCGCCAGGATAAACTGCCGCGCGACATCGGCCGCGAAGTGAAATTGCATCCTGCCGCAAAAGCCGATGCGATAGGGCTTGCCCTTGACCGCCGCCACCAAAGCGTGCGTTGGCTCGCTGGTCATGCCTTGGTCGCGCCCGACGCCATAGACCGTGTAGGGGCGCAGGCAGGCGCTGCTGATGCCATGCTCGTGGAAATAGACGCGCGCCGTCTGCTCGTTGCAGACCTTGTACGCGCCGTAGAGCGTGCGCGGCTCTTGAGGCGCGTCGTGGGCGATCAAGCCCGGCGGGAAATCGCTGGGCGGACCATAGACGCCGATGGACGAGGCATAAGCGACATGCTTGAGACCCTGCTCACGCGCCGCCTCGAAGACATTGACCGTGCCAGCTACATTGACCTGCGCCCCCAGCAGCGGATTGTCGCGGCACATGGGCACTTGCAGCGCCGCCAGGTGAATTACATGGGTGATTGACTGCTCGGCAAAGACGGCTTTTACCGCCTCGGCATCCCGCAGGTCGCCTTGCACAAATGTAATCTGCGCCTGCTCGTCACGACTCATCAGCCAGTCGAGGCGGTGTCGGTCGGCGCTGGCATCAAAATTGACGGCGCGCTCCCCCCGCCGCGCCAGCTCGCGCAGCGCCCAAGCGCCGATGCAGCCCATGCCGCCTGTTACCAGATAATTTGCCTCGCTCATGCTTCGACCATCCGATTGACCAGCCTGCCCAAGCCCGCTACTTCGACGCTGTATTCATCGCCCGGCTGCAGCCATACCCGCGGCTGCATGCCCAGGATGACGCCTTCGGGCGTGCCGGTGCTGATGATATCGCCCGGCGACAAGGTCATGATCTGGCTGGCGTAGGCAATCACCTCGGCGACGCTGAAAATCATATCGGCGGTGTTGCTGGCTTGGCGCAGCTCGCCATTCAGCCAACCCTTGATGGATAGATTCTGCGGGTCGGGGATGGCATCGGCGCTTACCACATAGGGTCCGATGGGCAGGAACTTGTCCAGGGTCTTGCCCAGCAGCCATTGCCCGCTGCGCATCTGCAAGTCGCGCTCGCTGAGGTCGTTCATATTGCAGTAGCCGAAGACAGTCCCCAGCGCATCGTCAACAGAGACATTGCGCGCCGTCTTGCCGATGACGACGCCTAGCTCCG
Source organism: Chloroflexota bacterium (assembly GCA_009840575.1). GTDB lineage: Bacteria > Chloroflexota > Anaerolineae > Aggregatilineales > Phototrophicaceae > UBA6055. Next base: position 8,905 of record VXNO01000063.1, read on the forward strand.
ATTCATAATCGACCGTCGCCCAGTCAGCTTGCAGGGGGATGTCCTCGCCATGCGCAGCCAGCGTGTTGTTGAACTTGCTGAAGAGCACCGGCTCCTGTGGCTCCGCCATGCCCGATTCCGCCGCGTGCTTGCGATAATTCAAGCCGACGCAGAGGATTTTGCCGGGGTTGGGCACGGTCGGCGCATAAGTCAGTGCAGCTTCATCCAGGAAAAACGCGGCGTCTTCGGTGGCATCAAGCAGCGCTTGCAAGGCGGGCAGCGCCCTCAAGCCTTGGTTGTAGACGGCATCGGGGCTGGCCGGGCAACTCATGCCGCTGGCCGCGACCGCCGCAGCCACATCCAGGATGCCGCGCTCGGTCTTGATGCCGAGTTTGACGGTGTCGCCGCTGAAAAAAGTAGTGAGGATCATGATTGTCCTTCTTTGTGTGCTTTCGATATTGGGCTGGATTTTACCGCTATCGCGCGCGGACGGGCAAGCTGGCTATTCACTGCTTTCGGCTGCGGCGGTCTCGTCGTCTTCAAACCAGTTTTCGCGGGGCTGGTCGAACTTCATCACTTTGAAGAACTCGGCATAGCCGACGCCGACCCGCTTGCCGCCTTCGTGATTGCCCTGCCGCACCCACTTGCCCGCGCCATTTTCGAAGTCTTCGCCCGCGCCGATTTGTGAGACATGCGCGCCCAGCGCCGCCATCTTCTGCTCCAACGTGCCGCTGATATCGACAAAGTGGGTCGGGTGCATCGTCAGGCACAGAAGCAGCTCACCGACCTTGTGCGGTTCATAGCCCTCCGCCAGGAGCTCCGGGAAGATAGGTCGCGTCTCGGCGCTGGGGAATGTGGCGTAGAGGGTGGCTTCGCCGGCGGCGCGATGGTCGGGATGGTTGATGTAGTGCTCGCGCACAAAGATGGTAGTCGGGTCTTGGCAGACGACGCGATAGGCTTTGGTCTCGCGGATGATGCGCGTCAGGTCGCGGCGCAGCTCCAGCGTGGCTTGCAGCGCGCCATCGGGATAATCCAGGAAGCGCAGGTCGCTGACGCCGACTTCGGCTGCGGCTTGGATCTGTTCGGCGCGGCGCTTGGCTACCAGTTGCTGGCGGGTGATTGCGGGGTCGTTGCTGCCGCTGCCGCCATCGGTGATGATGACATAAGTAACGGTAGCGCCTTCGTCGCGGATCCAGCGCGCTACGCTGCCGGCCACGCCAAATTCAATATCATCATGGTGGGCAGCTGTTACCACGATGTGATAAGGCTCGTCGCGCGGTGGCAGGGGCTTCAGCGCGGCGTAGTCAATGGGCATGGGCTGTCCTCTGGTACGATTTTGCAAGCGGGAGCGGATGTGTTTACACGATATTGTGGAAGCAAGGAAGATTCGAATTATGCGCTTAAAAATGTTACACTACACATACCTTGTCAGTTTCGCGCATTACCTGTTAAGGAGATTAACCATGAGCGCTCCAGCCACGCAGCAGCAAATAAGGTCGAAGTTGAGCCCCCAGCGCAAGTCAGCTCGCAAAGGTCATGGAGCGACTGACAATGTAGCAGATGCGCATAGCGAAAACTACCGTGAACTCGCCAAGCAGGAAGTGTTGGATGGCATTGCTCGCGGTTATGTTCAAGCCTTGGCGGGCGAGCACAAGCCGATAGAAGAACTGTTTGGGAAACTTGAATAATTGGCAAACGCGCTATCTCGATTCGATTAGCCGAAAAATCTCTGCAAACAAGCAACATCCGCATGTTGTAAATCCGCCAGCGGGGTTAAGATAGCGGCGACTGCTATCGGAGCGTCCCTATGCCGCGAACCCGCCGCCTGCTCAGCGCTGTTTACCTTGGGCATCTGACCAACGACATCTTCTCATCCATGCCGCCGGTGCTGCTGACCTTTTTGGCAGCCAGCATCCTGCCCATGAGCAACATTCAGATCGGACTGGTCGTCAGCCTGTCGCAGTTGCTGGGCGCTTTGACGCAGCCTTTTTTTGGCATGCGCGCCGATCGCAGTGGCGGCCGCCGGCTCGGCTCGCTGGGCTTGGCATTTAATGTCTTGATGTTTACCTTGTCGGTGGTGGCTGCGGCAGCCACGCGCCAATACTGGTTGATGTTCCTGCCTATGGTGTTAGCCAGCATCGGCAGCGGCGCATTGCACCCGGTCGGCGCATTGCACGCGGCGGAAACTGTCCCGCGGCGCTCGGCATTTAACATGGCTTGCTTCTTCCTGATGGGGCAGATGGGCTTGGCGCTGGGACCGGCGATTGCCGGTATCTTGCTGGATGCCGCCAACCCCAACCTGCTCGGCGAGATGGGCGCGCTGGTGGGCTTGCCCTATTTCACGAGTGGTGGCGATGTAAAGCCTATCATCGCGTTGTCCGTACTGGTCATCCCGTCTGTCTTGCTGATGTTCGCCAGCATCCCCAAGACGCATGAACACCGCGCCGAGCAGAGCAAGCGCAAATCGGAAGGCGAACAAGCCGCGCGCGAGCATTTCCCGCTCTTCGCCTTTGTCGTACTGGGTTTGATTGTGCTGCTGCGCGGGCTGGGGCAGCAGGGCTCGGTGGCATTTGTGCCGCTGCTCTTCGAACAAAAAGGCTGGGACCCAGCCGCGTATGGCGCGATTACCAGCTCCTACTGGATCGCCTCAGCCATCTCGGGCTTGGTATTTGGGCGGCTGGCGGATCGTTTTGATCGGCGCATGGTGATGATGCTGAGCATGTTGATGTCCGCGCCGGCTTTCTTTTTGCTGCCAGTCTACGATGGCGCATTCGCCTATTTTCTGGCGATCGCGGCGGGCGGTTTGTCGGGTGGCGCGCATAGCCTAATCGTGGTGATGGCGCAAGACCTGATCCCTATGCGCAAAGGATTCGCATCAGGCGCGATCCTGGGTTTCATCTTCGGCACGGGCGCGATCGGCTCGCTGGTGATTGGCGCGCTCTCCGACCAGATCGGGCTGGCGCAGACTTTCCAGATCGTGGCGGCAGTCATCGCGCTGGCGGGCTTGCTGAGTTTGCTGCTGCCACGCAAAACACCGTAGGGCACCTGCCATGTCCAAGCTGCTTTACATCTCGCTGATGCGCCTGCCCACAGAAAAAGCGCACGGCGGCCAGATCATGCAGAATTGCGAAGCTTTCGCCGCGGCTGGCTGCCAGGTAACTTTGTGGGCGGCGCGCCGCTGGAATACGCGCGCGATGCGCAAAATCAGCGACCCCTACGCCTGGTATGGAGTCGAAGCCAACTTTCGTATTCGCCGCGTGCCCTGCATTGACCTATTCCCGCTGTTCCCCGCCGAAAGCGCCGCCTCACGCATTGCCTTTTATGTGCAGGCGTTGTCCTATGCTTTGGCCTGCGCCGTGATGCTGCTCTTCACGCGCGCCGATATCTATTACAGCCGCGATGAACTGCTGGTGCGCTTGTTGGGCTGGCTGAAGCCGCGCCGTAATATCGCTTACGAAGCGCATCTCTATCCGCGGTCCGGGCGCAGCGCCAACTTGCAGGGGCGCGCCACGAGCAGTGCCGGCAACGTGATCGCCATCACCGAGCCGCTGCGCCGTGATTTGATCGCCCATCGCCGCGCCAGCCCCCAGCAGTGCATCAGCGCGCATGATGGCATCAGCCGCGCCCGCTTTGTCGATTTGCCGACGCAGCCCGCCGCCCGTCAAGCGATTGGCTGGCATGAACATGCCTTCATCGTCGGCTATGTCGGACGGTTGCAGATGATTGGCATGGACAAAGGCGTCGCCAGCCTGGTCGAGGCGCTGGCTGCTGTGCCGGGCGCGTACCTGGCGCTGGTGGGCGGTCCAGTGGATATGGCTGAGTCGCTGCGAGAAAGCTGGATAGCGCTGGGCTTGCCGCGGGAGCGCTTTTTCTACGCCGGGCAGGTGCCGCCGCCGGCTGTGCCGGACTACCTGCGCGCATTTGATGTCTGCGCCATGCCACACCCAGCCACAAAGCAATTCGCCAACTACACTTCGCCGCTCAAGCTCTTCGAATACATGGCGGCGGGGCGCGCCATCGTCGCTTCGGATTTGCCGTCCTGGGCGGATGTACTGACGCATGAAGAGACGGCGCTGCTGTTGCCGCCCGGCGATAGTGCTGCCTGGTCGCATGCCATCGTGCGCCTGCGTGATGACCCTGCCTTGCGCGGGCGTCTGGGCGCTGCCGCTCGGGAAAAGGCGCTGGCGCACTATACCTGGGCTGCTCGCGCAGAAAGAATACTGGCGCATATTCGGCGAAATGACTGAGACTCTGCTCCACGAGAATTGAACCAGCTTTGGCACTCGTGTTACAATTTATTTATTGGTAATCGCGGAGGAGTCCTCATGAGATACGCCCTTGCATTCTTGCTTGCGCTGATGTTGGCGCTGAATTCTCTTGCGCAAACCAGCTACAGGATCCGCCTGGATACCGATGCCAACCTGCGCGAATCCTATAGCCTGGACAGCAACATCGTCGCCGTTTTGCCACAGGGCGCAGAAGTCGAAGTGCTCGGTGGCTTTAATCGCTGGCTGAAAGTGGCTCATGCGGATGCCGAGCTCTGGCTGGCGGACTGGGTGCAGTATACACAACTGACCGAAGGGACGACGCTGCTTGTGCCTGCGTCGCTCGAGCCGCACAAACCCGCGCAGCCTTCGCAAACGATGATCCGCCTGGATACAGAGGCAAACCTGCGCGAACTGCACAGCCTGGATAGCGAAGTGGTCATTCGGGTCGCGGAGGGCTCTTTGCTGCCGCTCACCGGCACGGTCAATCGTTGGCTGAAGGTGGTCTTCGCTGGTAGAGAACTGTGGCTGGCGGACTGGGTGATGCACAGTCGCTTGTCTGCGGAGGAGATTGCCGTGATTTATGCGCCGCCACCGCCGCCACCGCCACCGCCGATCATCGACAACTGCTGCCTGGTTGACCGCAACTGTACAAGCGACGAAGAGTGGGAGCGGGGCTTTTTTGACTTCCATGCCAACTGGTGCCCAGCGCCAGAAGCGATGACCGACATGAGCATGTCCTAAGCAGGAATCGGCGGACGGGCATATCAAACCGAAATAGGGCGTTTCGCTACGAAAGGTCGCTGGCAGCGCTTGCAAATTGCCACAAATGTTCTATGCTTGAGCATATTCAAGCCAACGCGAGGCAACCATGAACCGACAGAAACCGCCCAGGGGCATTGAGTGGACGCGCATCCGGCAGACTGATGGCAGCGAATTGCCTGGTTACACCTGGAATCCCACCGGCGGCTGTCTGCATAGCTGCACCTGGCGCATGCCCGATGGCTCGACAACCGAGTGCTATGCCAAGACTATCGCCGAGCGCTTCACCCGCGGGTTTCCAGAGGGATTTGAGTATCATTACTGGCGTCCGCATCAATTGCACGCGCCCTTGCGCCTCAAGCAGCCGGCTGGCATCTTCGTGGGCAGCATGGCGGATTTGTTCGGGCATTGGGTGCCCGAAGAGCAGATTCGCCAGGTACTGGATGTGATGAAAAAAGCCCACTGGCACACCTTCCAGACGCTGAGCAAATTTCCGATTCGCCTGCCGAAGTTTAATCCCTTCCCGCCGAATGTATGGGTGGGCGTGAGCTTGCCAGCCGGTCATCTGATGAGCGAGACAGGTGGCACGCGGGCCTTGCTGGCTTACCTGCGGCATCTGAGCAAGATTGATGCGACAGTGCGCTTCATGAGCATCGAGCCGCTGTGGTTCGATGTGGCGCCGGTGTTTGAGTGCTGGCTGCGCGAAGAGGGGGAGCTGCCTTTTGAATGGGCGATCATCGGCGCGGCTTCCAACGGGAGTCGGGTGTATCAGCCAAAATATGAGCGGACGGCGCGCCTGCTGGACACGCTGGACCAAGCTGGTGTACAGGTGTTCTTCAAGGGAAATCTGGATTGGGACGATTGGCGGGAGGGGTATCCGCAACATTCAACTCAAAGGAAACAAGCGCTACCTGTCTGAAACTTCAAACACACAGTTATCGTTTAGCCTCTTGGTTGATCTGACGCTGCCTTTTCGTATCGGTGTAGTGCAGATAATCCGCTTTGAATCAACATTTGCTTTAATTGCCTTCTTGTACTCACTGCTTGTGTAAAGCATGAAATGATCGGGAACAATTCTAGGTAGTGGTGGCGCGATAAGTGATATGAGATGAAAATGCTCCCTATGATACAA
>VXNO01000107.1 GCA_009840575.1 Chloroflexota bacterium
CCCTTATTTTTTTAATTATACCGGGCCCCCCGCTTTCTAAACGCGTAACATCGGTGGCACCGTGACTTTGTTATAATATAAAGATTTAATGTTTCCCCCCCCCCCCGCATTTTCAGCCTGCGCGCTCGCAAACCGTAGGTCGGTGCTGCTTCATGTCCCCGCTGCGGTCATTCGCATGGCTGATTGTCTGCGCCATCTTTTTCGGGACATCTCCCGCGCTCGCCCAGACGCTGCCGCCCGTGGCTGCCTGTGGCTTGCCGGCGGAAGCTGAAGGGGAAAACTCAATCAAGGCGTCGGTAACTTATACCCTAACCGCCGACTGCGAACAAACGGGCGAAATCGCGATTGCCAACGCGCCCGCAGGCGATCCGAAATTTGAAGTCACCATCAATGGCGGCGGGCATATGATTACTGGCGGCACCTTCGTCTTTTTTGAAGGTAGATTCTCCATCCTCAACTTAAATAATGTAACCATCGACGGCGGCGACATCGAAAGAACCGAGGTGATTAGCGTCGGCACCTTGAATGTCACCGATGTCACTTTCACCCGCGCCAACAGCGGCAGTATGCTGGCTAGCGGTCAAGTAAACCTGAACAATGTGCTGCTAGCCTATAATTTTTCTACTACCAACAACTTGGGCGGGAATGGCACGGCTGTACACGCGGGCCCAAACACGACCCATGCCTGGAACAATGTCGTCCTGCGCAACAATATCGGCAATGGCGGGGCGATTTCGCTGTTAGCTGGCGCCACGCTGACCACAACCGGCTGCCTTACCCTGTCCGGCAACGCGCCCTACGATGTCTACGCCCCGGCTGGCACAACTTGGACTGACAGCAGCACAGGACCCTGCAGCGGCACAATCGGCAATGGCGACTCATCTGCCATACCCGCGCCCGCGCTGATGGCTTGCGGTTTTCCTGAGGCGGGCAATCTGGATGTTTCCGCGACCTATACGCTGAGCGCCGACTGCGAGCTGACGGGCGGCACCTATTACATCTCCGAAGATGTCAGCATTCGCGTCATCGGCAAGGCCCATACCCTGCGTTCGAGCCGCGGCAGCTACCACTTCCGAACCGCCGCCACCAGCAGTTTGCGGCTGGAGAATGTCGGGCTGGAGGGGATTCGCTTTTTCAACTGGGGACAGCTTGCTGCCGAGCGCATAAAGGCGGTGAACACGGTCAATAGCTTTTTGCTTAATATGGGCGAGGCGCGCTTCAGCAACTCGCTCTTCTTAGAAAATCGAGCCACCAGCGCCGGGCAGCGGTCAGTAGCGCTGGCCTATAATGCCTATCAAAATGGCTATACCAGCTTCACCGATGTCACTTTTCGCGGCAATACCGGCGGCTTGGGCGTCCTGGCGACTTTTGGCGCTGTCATCGACTTGAACGGCTGCGTCTATTTCGAGGACAACAGCCCGGTCGATACCTATATCTATCCGGGAAGGGGCGGCGTGGTGAACGACAACCGCGACCCGGACTGCGACAGCCCCATTGTCGATCCGCTGGTTCCGCCCCCTGCGCGGCGGCGATCGGGCAGTTCGTCCGCGGCGCGTGAATCTGCGATTTGCAACCCGCATTGCGCGCTGCCGCCCGTCCCGGTATTTGAAGAATGCGACCTGAAGCTAGGCGCGATTGGCCTCATCTGCCGCCCGCGCAGACAGCCGCCGGTCGCCGCCGTCTGGCGCATCCGCTCCAACCCCGAGGGCGAGACCTTGCCAGCTGTGGGCAGTTTCCTGCTTTCGGTGAATCAGCCCCAGGTTGAAGCGGCGGCGGAAGGCTTGGTCGCGTGCAGCGCCGATGGCCGGCTGGCGATATACACTGGCTTGTCGGATGAGCTGCGCCGGGTCTTTGAGAACAGCCCCCAATACGATGAAGAGCTACGGGTGCCGCGCCGTTATATTGTCTTCTCCAAGGGGCCTGAACCCAAAGAAGGCAAGGTGCATAACATCGTGCTGGATAACGCGCTGGATGGCCGCGTCTTTGGCATTGTCGATACCTATGGCGGTCCGCCAGCGCCGGAGTGCGTCAAAGCGCCGCCTGCCCCGCCAGCTCCCGTCCCGACCCCCACGCCAGTCTATGCCGCGCCCGTCCAGCCACAAGCGCCGCAGCCGGATGGCTCGATCATCCATGTCGTGCGCGAGGGCGATACACTCAGCGCCATCGCGGTCGCCTATCGAGTTCGCCAACTGGATATCATCGTGAACAATCAGCTAGAGCACATGGGGCGCTGGATCTATCCCGGGCAAGAGCTGCTCATCCGCGCGGCTGACGGGTAGCCACTACACCCCCATCCCCCGGCCCTTGCCCCCACAAGGAGGGCAAGAGGGCTTTTGCCAGCGCCTCTGTGGTGAGCAACGAATTATTCCTCTGCGTTGAATCTCCCGCTTGCATTTTCTGCCCGTCGCGCCAAGACTCAATGGCAGCGCGCAGGAGGCAGCCGCGTGAATTCCCAAGCCAGTTCCAGCGACAAGACCCCTATGCGCGCCTATGCCGTGATTGTGCTGGCGGTCATCGCCACATCGTCCGCGGCCATCCTCATCCGTTATGCGCTCGCCGAAGACATGCCGCCGCTGTTGATTGCTGGCGCGCGCCTGGCGGTGGCGACACTGGCGCTGACCCCGCTGGCGCTGGGGCGGCATCGCGAGCGCATCGCTAGCCTGTCACGCCGGGAAATTACGCTGATTATCATCTCCGGGCTTTGCCTGGCGGCGCATTTCACTGCCTGGGTGTCGTCCCTGCAATATACGACTGTGCTGGTCAGCGTCGTCATCGTATCGACGGGTCCGATCTGGGTGGCATTCCTGGAGGTGGTCTTCCTGCGCATTCGCTTGTCGCGGCTGGTGGTGGCGGGCTTGCTGGTGGCGCTGGCTGGCGGCGCGCTGATTGGCATTCCCTTAGATGGCGGCGGCGCATCCCTCGCCGAGGCCGAGCTATCCGCCACAATCACCGGCGCAATCCTGGCTTGGCTGGGCGCGCTGACCGTATCCGTGTATATGCTGATTGGACGAGTGCTGCGCGCGCAACTGCCCGTCATCCCCTATGTGTGGCTGGTCTATGGCACAGCCAGCATCGCGGCGGCGCTCGTCATGCTGCTTAGCGGCACGCCTTTGCTGGGTTTTCGCGCGGAAGGTTATCTCATCCTGCTGGCGATGGGGCTGGTGCCGCAGTTGCTAGGGCATTCGTCGCTGAATTATCTGCTGGAGTACTTCCCGGCCGCTTTGGTCAGCATGTTCTCGCAGCTGGAGCCGATTGGCAGCGCGGTGCTGGCGCTCTTTCTCTTCCGCGAATTGCCGCCCCAGCAGCAGATAATCGGCAGCCTACTCATCCTGGTGGGGGTCGTCCTAGCGAGCCGCGGCGAAATCCGCCAGGCAGCGCAATCGGGCTAGGCTGAAGCCAGGTTCAAACCGACAAACTGGCTGGAGCCGGGCGTGATGCTGAAATCGGGCAGGTCGCCGCCCAGCAGCAGCCCGCCGGTCATGCGCGCCAGACTGCCATCCAAAATTACTTCTTGCAACGTGTAGTTCACCAATTGGCGGAAATCCGGGTCATTGTAGCCGAGGGCAAAGGCGTAATAATCATGGCTGTACCAGCGCTCGGTCAGCTTCAATGTGCCCGGGTTGGTATTCAGGTGATCGACAAGCTGCAAGCTGTTGGCAAAGACGGCATTGGCATTGTTGTGCTCGAGCAAAGTCTGCGCCGCGCCGCGCAAGGTCGTATCAAAGCGGCGGATTGTGATGTTGATGCTGTCCGCCCAAGCCTGCGCCCGCTGCCAAGCCTTGTCATCGCCCAACATCACCGCCACGATGCGATTACGCAAATCATAGAAGTTGGCAACTTGCGAGCGCGCCGGCACCATGAGGCGGTCGCCTTGCAACAGGTAGGGCATGGAGAAATTGATGCCACCCGCCATTTGCCAATCCAGCTTGACGCCCGCCACCAGGTCGACCTCACCCTGCCGCAGGGATTGCAGGACTGCATCCGCGCTGACTGCCGATTCCACAACCGGCACAGCCCAGCGCCGCGCCATCTCCGTAACCAGCGCGCGATTCAACGCCGCGACATGTGGCATATCCGCCTCCAAGCCAGCGACGCGCAATGCTTCGCCCTCCAACAAACGAGTCAGTGTGGACTCGGCTGGCGCAGAAATCTCGGCAGCGAATTGTGATGGCGTTACCTCTTCGCCGACATGTTGCCAGACGACAATTGTGTCGGCGTCCCGCGCTAGATCCGGGAAGTATTCACGCTGCAAAAGCTCGATTTGCTGCGTCTCCGCCAGATGCTGGATAGACCGATTCAACAACTGTCGCAGTGGCGCGTCATGGCGGCGGACAGCGAAAGCGTGTGGCTCACGTAGCAGCGGCTCGTCCAGGATGCGCACATGCGGGAGCTCTTCACCAGCAACCCGCAAGAGGGACTGCTCTTCGGCAAGCAGGGCATCAATCTCGCCCAGCCTCAACGCGGCAAAGGCGCGGTCCAGCGTGAAGAACGGGCGCGTTTCGGGGGTTATCCCACTGTGTTCGCGCCACAAGCCCAGCGCCATCTCCGCGCGCGTGCCGATGACCACGCCCGCTTTGACGCCAGCCAGCTCGTCGGGCGCTTGAAGCGGACTATCCGCCCGCGCCATGACCGCCTGATGCCCGACCAAATAGCGCTGCGTGAATTCAATTTCGTCTTCGTAGCCGCGGTAATGCAGCAAGGCAGAAGCCAGCGCATGTACATCGCCCCGCTGCAGCGCGTCTATCGCATTCATGCGCGTAACCTGGCTGAAGGCGACCTCCACCCCCCAGCCTGTGGCGATCTCCCGCAGCAGCTCAATATCAAAGCCCGTCAGCTCGCCTTGCCAAGTGAGCTCGCTATACGGCGGGTTGTTATACAAGACGCCCACGCGGAAGACTCCCCTGGCGCTGATGTCGGCGATTGCGGATTGACTCGGACGGCTTGGCGCTTCTGGCATAGCGGCGGGCAGCAGCGTCGGCACAGCCAGGGTCGGCACCGGCGTGGCATCTTGCGCCAGCGCGGCTGCCAGCAGACAGAAGACAAGCAGAGTCGCCAGCCAGCGATTCATCGGTACAAATCGTGCGCGCGGATGTAGTCGAGCACGGCATCGGGCACCAGATAGCGCACACTATGCCCGGCGCGCAGTCGGTTGACCACATGGGTGGAAGAGAGCCAAACGCTCAAGAGCGGCACATCAATCATGTCGACTTTTTTTGACAAGCCCGGCAGCGCGTCATCGTGCATATCGGGCGCGATATCTTCGTCAGCGCGGCGCATCACCGCCAGCCGGCAGCAGCGTACCAAGTCTTGCGGGCGCTCCCAAGTTGGCAGGTCGCGCAGGTTATCGCCGCCCATCACAAAATAAAGCTGCGCCTCGGGCTGTTGCGCGCGGACAATTTTAACGGTATCCGCGGAATAATGCGGTCCCGCGCGATCGATATCCACTCGTGAAATGCGAAAATGTCGATTGCCGGCGATTGCCAACTCCAGCATCGCCAGGCGGTGATGCAAAGGCGAGCGCAGAGTAGCCTGCTTGACGGGGTGGTCCCCGACCGGCACAAACACAATGCAATCCAGGCGCAGTATTTCGCGGCTGTATTCCGCCAGGATGAGATGCCCCAACTGCGGCGGATCGAAGCTGCCGCCCAAGATGCCGATGCGCGCCTGGCTCATTCCGACCACTCCAGTTCAAAGTCGCCGATGAAGACTGTATCGCCGCTGCGCACGCCGGCTTTTTCCAAAGCATCAATAACGCCCAGCGCAGCCAAGGTCTTTTGGAAGCGCGAAACCGCCTCGTCATAATCCCAATAGGTCATGGCAGCCGCCCGTTCAATGCGCTCGCCCGTGACGAAATAGACGCCGTCGTCGATGCGCAGTTCAAAGGGCACCGCCTCGTCCGCCAGCTCATAGACTGGCGCAAGTTCCGGGCTGGTAGCGGCGCGGGCGGGCAGACGGCTGGCAACCTCGAAGACACGCTGGACAAGCTGCCGCACATTCTCGCGGGTTAATGCCGAAACCGCCATGATTTCGCCCACGCCGCGTTCGCGCAGGCTTTCGCGCAAGAGGTCGAGGTATTCGCGGGCTTCAGGCAAGTCGAGCTTGTTGATGACCACAATCTCCGGGCGCTGCGCCAGGTCGGCATCATAAAGCGCCAGCTCGGCGCGAATCTGGTTATAGTCGGCGATTGGGTCATCCGCCGCGCCATCCAGGATGTGCAGGAGTATGCGCGTGCGCTGGACATGGCGCAGAAAAGCGTGCCCCAAGCCGACCCCGGCATGAGCGCCTTCAATCAACCCAGGGATATCCGCGAAGACCAGGTCGCTATTGTCATAGATGACGGTGCCCAGGTTGGGCTGCAAGGTCGTAAAGGGATACGCGGCGATCTTCGGCTTGGCGTTGCTCACCACCGAAAGCAGGGTCGATTTGCCGGCGTTGGGCAAGCCAACCAAGCCAATATCGGCGATCAGCTTCAGCTCCAGCGTCAGCCACCGTTCCATGCCCGGCTCACCTTTTTCAGCCATGCGTGGCGCTTGGTTCGCGGATGTCTTGAAGCGTACATTGCCTTTGCCGCCGCGTCCGCCCCGCACCACCATCGCTTGCGCCTCGGGGGCGACCAGGTCGGCGATCAATCCGCCGGTTTCCGCATCACGGATGACGGTGCCCGGCGGCACGCGCACAATGGTTGGCTCGGCATCAGCGCCCGTCTTGTTGCTTGAGCCGCCTTTAGCGCCGTTATCGGCTTTGAAGTGCAGGCGCTTGCGAAAGAAGAAGAGCGTATTCAAATTGGCGTCCGCGCGCAGCAACACATCGCCACCGCGCCCGCCATCCCCGCCCGAAGGCCCGCCGCGCGGCACATATTTCTCACGGCGAAAAGAGACCATGCCATCGCCGCCTTTGCCGCTCGCTACAAATATCTTGGCTTCATCAACCAGCATGGATCCCGCATCGCCTGCTATGGCAACTGTCGCTGCCTGCAGAGCATACCCAAGAATGCGCGGAGCGTGTAGGCGGAAGCGAGTAAGCTTGAGGGAGTCGTATCCATTCTTACCACAGTGGTGTACTCAATAAAACTCGGCGCACTCGGTGGTAAAGTATTAGGGAACGAATTCTTTGTGCAGGGCTTCAATTTGATGCGGTCCTCTGAGTCAGGTACGAAGTAACATGCTGGACAAAATCAAATGGCAAGGTAGCGGCAGCTTCCGCATTGATGGCGAGCCGACCATCCAGGTCGCTCCCTGGCGGGTGGTCAAGCCAGCTACGCCGCCCGATATCATCCTGATTGGGCAGGATGACTTTGACCATTGCTCGCCTGCCGATGTCGAAAAAATTCGTGGCGCGCAGACCAAGGTCATCGGCAGCCGGCGCGTGGCGGCGCGCATCGAAGGCACGGTTGTTTTACGCGAGTGGCAGAGTATCCGCCTCAATAATGCGACTATCCGCGCTGTGCCGGCGCTCTCGCGGCGCGCAGACCCAACCCCCGGCGCGAGCGGCGGCTTGGGCTTTGTGATATCGCTTGGGTTTTACGACATCTATTATGTGGGCGATGCCAAGCTGGTGCCGGGCATGCAAGTGCTGAAGCCCGATATTCTGCTGCTGCCGATTGATGGTCTTGGGCAGCAGCCGCTGGAAGAAGCCCTCAAGCTGGTGGCGCTTTTGCAGCCGCGCTGGGCGATTCCTTACAATTGGGGCGGCGGCGGGAGGCAAGCGACTGAATTGGCTGCGCGCAGCTTCCAGAGCCGCGTCGGCGCGGGCACAGAAGTGGTTTTACTGGACCCCGCCAGTTAGAGCGGCGGGTTATGCAGCCGGGCTGATCGCTTCGGACAAGCTGAGGACAGCGCCATCGCGGGTGATGATATGCGGTTTGTCTTCGCCGCGGATGACAGCCGCATTGACGACGACTTTGCTGATGTCGTCGCGGCTGGGCGCTTCAAACATGACATCCAGCAGCGAGTTCTCGATGATTGAGCGCAGGCCGCGCGCGCCGCTCTCACGTTTGATGGCCAGCTCCGCCGCTGACTGCAATGCGCCGAGCTCAAAGACCAAGTCGACATTGTCCAGCGAGAACAAATGCTCATATTGGCGGATGAGCGCGTTTTTCGGCTCAGTCAAGATGCGCACCAGGTCATCCAACTCCAGTGGCTTCAAGCGTACCAGCACGGGCAGACGCCCCACCATCTCCGGGATCATACCGTGCTGCACCAGGTCTTCGGGCGAAAGCTCCGCCAGCAGGTCATCGACATCAGCGGCTTTTCGTTCGCGCTGAGCGCCAAAGCCGAGCTTGCTCTGCATACCCACCCGCCGGCGGATGACATCATCCAGCCCGGCAAAGGTGCCGCCAACGATAAATAGGATGTTGCGGGTATCGATCTGCAAGAACTCCTGGTGCGGGTGTTTGCGGCCGCCCTGGGGTGGCACATTGGCGATTGTGCCTTCGAGGATTTTGAGCAGCGCCTGCTGCACGCCCTCGCCAGAGACATCCCGGGTGATGGACGGGTTGCTATTGGACATGCGCGATATTTTGTCGATCTCGTCAATATAGATGATGCCGCGTTCGGCGCGCGCGATATTGCCATCCGCCGCCTGTATCAAGCGCAGCAGGATATTCTCTACATCTTCGCCCACATAACCGGCTTCGGTCAGCGCGGTAGCATCGGTGATGCAAATTGGCACATCCAGGATGCGCGCCAAAGTCTGCGCCAGCAAAGTCTTGCCGCAGCCGGTAGGACCAACCAGCAGGATATTGCTCTTTTCCAGCTCGACTTCCTGTGGTTCGTCAGCCGACTGGATGCGCTTGTAATGGTTGTAGACTGCCACGCTGAGCACCCGTTTGGCATCGCGCTGGCCGATGACATACTCATCAAGCCGCTGCATGATCTGGCGCGGCGACAAGTTCAGCTCGTAGACTGGCTCTTCGGCCGCTTCGGCTTGGGCAGCCGCTTCTTCGGTCAGCAGCTTGTTGCATACTTCCACGCAGATATTGCAGATGAAGATCGGCTCGGGGCCAGCGATGAGTCGCTCGACGTCATCGGCAGGTCTTCCACAGAAACTGCATTGGTGGCGCACTTGTGAAAAGCTCACCTTCAGCCCCCGTTGGTCAGTACTTGGTAATCCAGCAATACTTCATCGACCAAGCCAAAATCGGCGGCTTCCTGCGCGGTCATATACACATCGCGGTCGGTAACGCGCTCAACCTCTTCGGGTGGCTTGCCGGTATGCCGGACGAAAATATCAATGATGCGCTTCTTGAGGCGCACGATTTCTTCTGCCTGGATGACGATGTCGGAGGCTTGCCCCTGCGCTCCGCCCAGCGGCTGGTGCATGTGGACTGTCGCATTGGGCAGCGCCACGCGCAAGCCGGGCTCGCCCGCGGTCAGGATGACTGTGCCAAAGCTGGCGGTGATGCCGACCGCCACCGTGCCGACTGGCGAGCTAATCTGCTGCATGGTGTCATAAATTGCCAAGCCAGAGTAGACGACGCCGCCGGGCGAATTGATGTAAATCTGGATGCGGCGCTTGGGTCCTTCGCGCTCGAGGAAGAGCAACTGCGCCACGATGAGGTTGGCGATATGGTCGTTGATGCCCGACCCGAGCATAATGATCCGTTCTTTCAGCAGCAGGGAGAATATGTCGTAGGCACGCTCGCCGCGACTGCCCTGCTCGATCACCATGGGAATGACATTGTGG
Organism: Chloroflexota bacterium; assembly: GCA_009840575.1. Taxonomy (GTDB): domain Bacteria; phylum Chloroflexota; class Anaerolineae; order Aggregatilineales; family Phototrophicaceae; genus UBA6055. The sequence continues at coordinate 9,685 of VXNO01000107.1, forward strand.
GTCTTGTTCATTGTTTCCCGCCGACCTTTCCGTGTAATTTGGCTGATCGTTTATGACTCGCTTGCATCATCGTTGGCGTTTGCCTCGTCATCGGCAGCAGCCTGCGCCTCGCCCGGCCCTTCACCACCACTCTCTGCCTGGCGGTCGCGTTTCGCCTTGGCTTGCTGCAACTCGGCTGCTTTTTCGCCGCGCAAGGCTTCGACAGCCGCGTCCATATCTTCGCCCCGCCCCAGCGCCACCAGCTTCGCATTCATATGGTGTAGGACCATCTCTTGGCGCATCATGCCGCGCATGACTTGGATTTGCTCTTCGTTGGCGATGTCGCGATCAAATGAGGCGACAAAGTTCTCAAAACGAGTATCAACATCCGATTCTTTGACATCCGCGCCCAGTTCTTCGCGCAGCTTGTTCATCACCAAGCTGTACTCGAGCGCTCTCACCGCTTCATCGCGGAATCCCGCGCGCAAGTCCGTCTCGCTGTTGCCAGAGATGCGCAGAAGATCATCATAAGCCATGCGCTGTTGCGTGACCCTGGCTTTAAAGGCATCCAACTGGCTGTCGATCTGAGCCTCCACTGCCGCTTCGGGATAGTGAAGGTCAGCGCCAGCGATGATTGTGTCCATAACTTGATTGCTATAGGCCTCTTCACTGAGCCGCCGCGCGTGGTCTTCCAGCTCTTCACGAAGAATGCTGCGCAGAGACTCTAGGTCGCTGGCTTCTTCGTTGAGCAGCTCGTTCACCTGGCGAATAAACTCATCGTCCAGCTCGGGGATTTCGACGGCTTCAATGTTATTTATCGTCACGACAAATTCGACCAGTCGCCCGGCAAGGGCTGGGTCGTCATCGTCTTCGGGGATGGTCAGCTCAAACACGATATCAGCGCCCGCTTCCGCGCCGACCAGGTTTTCAAGGAAGCCATTCAGGAATGGTTCTTCGCTGGGGTCAAGGACGATATCCATATCTTTTTCCACGACGAAGACATCGCCTTGCTTCGGCGCGGGTGGAGCGCCCCCATCGTCAGAGTCGGCTGCCTCTTCCGCTTCGTCATCCGCGCCGTCCACCTCTACAGGTTCGTAATCATCCAAGAACTGGCTATCGACATTGATATTCAGGCGATGCCCCAGTTGCGCTGCTTCGATCTCGTCGTCCAGCAATTTCGTGAAATGATGTTGGTATTGGCGCAGGCGGTCATCAACATCAGACTCGTCTATCGTTGGCTTCTCGTAGTCAACGCGGACTCCCCGAAAGTCCCTCAGGTCCACCACGGGCTGCATCGGCAGGGTAAAGATGAAAGTCGGCGGGTCCAGCTTGACATCTTCCAGGCTGCCAGGGCCATAAGGGGACACTTTGGACTCGAACAGCGCCTGGCGATAAAGCGTTTGGGTCAAGTCATCAATCGCTTCTTCGATGATGGTGCCTTCGCCCACGGTCCGCGCGACGCGCGAATAAGGCGCTTTGCCTTTGCGGAAGCCGCGAATCGCCACTTGCCGGGAGATTTTGCGGGCGGCTTTGCGCTTGGCATTTTCAAATTGCGCTGGCTCAATCTCGGCAGACAGGCGCGCTTGGTGATTTTCTATGCGTTCGATTTGCAGGTACAATGCTTGTTCCTCAGGCTTGCGCTGGCGATTGTATCAGTGTCTGGGCTGATAGCGCATTAGCAAATAATTAGAGATGCGAACAACATTTTGCGCCGGTACAGGCCGGGCAAGTGAGGAAGGAGGGACTCGAACCCTCACCTCGAAAGAGACATGATCCTAAGTCATGCGCGTCTGCCAATTCCGCCACTTCCCCCATGGGCGCAACATGCGCATAGCATACCGCACTGGCGGCGCTCATTCAAGGGTGGAGGGCTTGAGCAGCTCGACACTGGCTACATCGGGCAGGTCGCTGCTGCGTACTTGGTCCATGATGCTGGTGATGATCAACGACGCAAAGCGAAACAGCGCCTGCATCTGTATTATGCGGTCGAGGTACAAGCGCGCCAGGGTCTGTTGGTCAGCGGGAAAATCGGCGATGGAATCAGAAATCCGCTGGTGGTTTTCTTCCATGATTAAAAGGGCGCGTTCCATATCGCGCATTTCGCGTCCGCTCATAACCGCGGTAAATATCTGCCAAAAGTCAGTTTCCGCCTGGTAATACTTGCGCCGCCCGCTGCCCCCGCGCACCCATACCTGCCTCACCATGCCCATGTGCTCAAGCGAGCGCGTATTGGTGCTGACGCTGGCTTTGGAGATATCCACCCGCAGCATCATGTCGTCCAGCGAAAGCGGCTCCGCGCTTAGCAGCAAAGTGCCATAAAGTTGCCCCAATACCTTGTTGAAGCCAAAATAATCCGCCAGTTGCCCCAAGCCATCCAACATGCTGTCGTGCACAATTTGCAATTCGTCAGCCAATTGCCGGTTCGCGCTGCTGCTGGTACCGTTGTTTATGGAGTTTGTAGACATGGTAAAATTTGCGCTGTGCGGCTCGCAATTCGCCGCTAGTGTAACACTCCGTATACGCGGTTTCAAGGCAAGGCAAAAAATCAATATGAATTTTCACTATATTTTGCAATTCCCTGTCACCAATTCATCACAAACAACAAAGAAACAGCGACGATTGCCCTGCTCTCAAGGCGGCTGCGCTGGCAAAACTCGCCTGGCAATGATAAACTTGGCGGAACTGTAGGCAAAAACAAATGCTGCGAGATGGGCATTCCTATGTCGGGAAAGTCCGCGGACGTCATACCTGAGATCGTTATCGGACGCCTACCTTTGTATCTGCGCGCCCTGCGGAGGTTGCAGAACGACCGGCGCAGGGTAACCTCCTCGCAGGAACTGGGCGAGCGGCTGGAAATCAGTTCCGCGCAGATTCGCAAAGACTTGTCGCATTTTGGCGGCTTTGGCAAGCAAGGCACTGGCTACCAGGTCGAGTTTTTGATTGAGCGGCTCGAGGCGGTCTTGCATGTCAACAAAGAGTGGCTGGTGGCGGTGGTCGGCGCGGGCAACCTGGGCAGCGCGATTTCACAATATCGCGGCTTCCAGGATCGTGGCTTCCGCATCGCGCATTTGTTTGATATCAGCCCGAATAAAATTGGCGCGCGCTTGGGCGACTTTGTTGTGAGACCGCTTGATAGCCTGGAGACGACCATTCGCAGCGAAGGCATCCGCATCGCTATGTTGGCGGTGCCGGCGGAGAATGCGCAGTCAGTCGCCGATCAACTGGTGGCGGCTGGCATCAAAGCCATCTTGAATTATGCGCCCATCAATATCAATGTGCCCGACCAGGTGCAGATTCAATACATCGACCCGGTCACGCATTTGCAGCGCATGACCTATTACCTGGATGATTGAGCCAGCAGCAAGAATAGAACATTAGAAGGGATTGGCTTGCTCCAGACGCCGCATGATGGCTGGGTCTTCCAGCGCGCGCCCGCAGCCCACCACCACATTCAGTTGCGGGTTATCGGCTTGGTAGACGGGCACGCCGGTGGAACGGGTGAGGTAGCTATCGATGCCGCGCAGCAATGCGCCGCCGCCGCTGAGCACGATGCCGCGATCGATGATATCCGATGACAGCTCGGGGGGCGTCGTAGCCAGCACCGCTTTGACGACTGCCGCTATCTGGCTGAGCGGCTCGGCGAGGGCCTCGACAACTTCGCCGGTGGTGATGCGCACTGTGCGCGGCAAGCCGGATACATTGTCGCGCCCCTGGATCTCCATGCTCAATTCTTCGGGCTGGTCGACGGCTGCGCCAATTTGAATCTTGATCGACTCGGCAGTGGGCTGCCCGATGGTCAAGCTGAATTTGCGGCGCACATAATTGATGATGCCTTCATCCAGCCGCAAACCGCCGACGCGCCCGCTCTCGGCGCGCACGATATTATTCATGGTCAGCACCGCCGCTTCGGTGATGCCGCCGCCGATGTTGATGACCATGCCACCGGCTGGCGTACCGACAGGCAAGCCAGCGCCCAATGCTGAAGCCAAGGGTTCCCACATGAGCTGCACTTCGCGCGCGCCCGCCTGCAAAATCGCTTCTCGCACCGCCCTTTTTTCAACGCTGGTCGCGCCATAAGGCACAGAAACCATCACCGTCGGTCGGAAGAGGCGGATGCGCCCGGCAATGCGCCCGAAGAAGTATTCGAGCATGGCTTCGACCACCTCATAGTCGGCGATGACGCCATTTTGCAGCGGACGCATGACCTGAATGTCTTCGTCATCGACGCGCCCCAGCATCTCGCGCGCCGGCTGCCCGAAATCGACGATGCGCTCTTCTTCCGCCAGCAGCGCCACTAAAGAGGGCTCTTGCAAGACGATGCGCCCGCTATCATAGATGAGCACATTGACTGTGCCCAAATCCAAACCGAGGCGCTTGCCAAATTGAACCATCTGCCTGCTCAACCAAGGTACTTGCTTTATTCAATTGTAACGCAAAAAGAAACAGGCGGGGCAGGAATTTGCGGTTCCGAGCCAAGGCAGTCGGGTCAAATGTTTAACCACCGAGTACACCGAGTTTAAGGAGTGCGCCGAGAGGAGATCTGTCAACCCACTCGCCAGATAAAGCCAGGATCCTCGCGCGGGCTTTGCTCTCCAAGGCTTTTCTGGGGATTGAAGAGGTCATTTCGGGCGAGTCACCGCCTCGCCCCTACAGCAAATCTCTGTGCCCTCTGCGCCTCTGTGGTGAATTAATTTTGATGCGGTTGCCCTGGCCGCTCGCCGTATTTGACTCTCATCCACATCTGCGCTAGCATTATCGCAAGTCGAAAACTGTTTTTCAGCTTGCAGGAGGCGAAGCAAAATATGGACCCCAATCACTTCTCCGTTGCCGAACCATTAATTCGCTTGGCTAGAACC
>VXNO01000186.1 GCA_009840575.1 Chloroflexota bacterium
GAGGGGTTTGGGGTGGGGGCAAAGCAACGCGTATCCAGCAGATTCGCCACTCCCGGCGACAGGAATGATAGGCTGGCTGACGAGCCTGCGCTACAATCGGGTAGCGTTGCGTGAGCATGAGGCTTGGCATGTCCACATTGTCCATTCGTCAGCTGCGGCTGAGGCGGGGCGGCAAAACCGTACTGCGCGATATTTCGCTGAAAGTGGCTGCGGGCGAGCTGCTGGTCGTCATCGGGCGCAGTGGCAGTGGCAAGAGTTCGCTGCTGCGCTGCATTAATCGGCTCAACGACATCGAAGCTGGCGCGATCCGCCTGGATGGGCGCGATATCACCGAGCTGTCGGTGACGCAACTGCGCCGCACAGTCGGTATGCTCTTTCAGAAGTCGACCGCTTTTGAAGGCACCGTGGCGGATAACATCGGCTATGGCGCGCGTCTCCACGGTCAAAATTTGTCGCGCGCCGCCATTTTGGAGCTGATGGCGCAAGCATCGCTGGAAGCCGAACTGGTTGATGAGCCAGCCGAGAAGCTATCTGGCGGGCAAGAACAGCGTCTGGCTATCGCGCGGGCGCTGGCGCTTTCGCCATCGCTGCTGCTGCTGGACGAGCCAACCTCGGCGCTCGACCCGATCGCCACCAAAAGCGTCGAAGCGGCGCTGCTGCGCTTGCGTAGCGAGGCCAACTTGACCATGATCTGGGTATCGCACTCGATTGGGCAAGCTCGTCGCGTGGGCAGCCGCGTACTACTGCTGGAAGAGGGACGCGTCCTGCGCGTCGATAGTGTTGATAACATGCTCAACCCCGAAACCGGCGATGCGCGCGCGCTGGCTTTCGCCGGTGGCGACGAAGCGGGCTTGCAAGCCTGAGTTCGCCGAAGCAATGGCAGCAAGTCGTTATCCTTAATTCACCACAGAGCGCGCAGAGGAAAAATGTAGGAGCGAGGCGCGCTTCGCTTAGTGTGAACTGATGTATGGAAGTTAGCTTCCCCCTGGCCTGTCGGGAGGACCGAGGGGGGTATGCCCTTGCCCACGCAGCCATTCGCGGTCTTCTGCGCTGAGCTGCGCCTTTTCCAGCAGATCGGGCCGCCGCTGCCAGGTGCGCAAGAGCGCCTGCCGCCGCCGCCAGCGCGCTACTTCGGCATGATGCCCACTGGTCAAAATGGCTGGTACAGGCAAACCGCGAAATACAGCCGGGCGGGTATAATGCGCGCCTTCCAGCAGACCATGCGCGTGGCTGTCGCGGTCTGTCGCGCCGGCTGCGCCCAGCACGCCGGGGACCAACCGCACAACCGCGTCTATCAAGACCAGCGCCGCCAGTTCGCCGCCCGTCAGCACATAGTCGCCGATGCTGATTTCGTCGGTGATGGCGAGCTGGCGCACGCGCTCGTCAATTCCTTCGTAATGCCCGCAGACCAGAACGAGGCGCGGCAAGTGCGCCAATTCTGCCGCCACCTGGTGCGTCAGCAAACGACCCTGCGGCGAGAGCAAGATGGCCGGCGTCTCGCGGGCGGGGCGCAGCGCTTCAATCGCGCGCACCAAAACATCCGGCTTGAGGATCATGCCGCCGCCGCCGCCATACGGCGTATCATCCACTTGGCGATGTTTGTCGGTCGCATAATCGCGTATGTCATGCGCGCGGAAGGACAGCAGCCCGCGGTCTTGCGCCTTCCACATCATGCTGGCGCTCATGACGGAAGCGAACATGGCCGGGAAGAGGGAGAGCGCGTCAATCTGCATGGGGGGAGTCCTGCTGAATCCTGCGCTGGCGCTTATATTTCGGCGCGCGTCTGCAAGAAGAAGGCTTTTTTTAAGTTGGGCAGCGTGAAATCAAAACCGCAGGACTTAAAAAAATCTTCGGCGACGCTGATAGCCATGATTTCATAAATGCCGCGCTGCCTCGCCAGGTCAACACAGACCGCTACCAAAGCCTTACCGATGCCCAAGCCGCGCGCCGATGGCCCAACAGCCAGGCTGCGAATCTCGCAGAGCTTCTTGCTGTAGATTTCCAAGGCGGCGCAGCCAACGATCTGCCCATCCAGCCGGGCGATGAACAAAGTCGAGAGCAAGTCTTCCAGCTCGTCAAAGGTGCGTGGCAGCAGATCGCCACTGGCGACGAAAGGTTTGATGAAATCCGACAGCTCAATCAAATCGGCGGATGTAGCCAGCTCGATAGCAATTGCCCGCGTTTGCTCGCGCGGCATATCTCGTCCTCCTGGTGAGCTTGTGCAGAAGTGTAGCAGGTTACGCCGCATCTGCTAGACTCTGGGCTTGGATGAGGGCAATCGCGTCTGTCAGAAAGTGAGTGGCTGTGCCAATAATCACCGTTGCCTCGCAAAACCCGGTTAAACAGCGTGCCAGCCTGGCGGCATTCCAGCGCGTCTTCCCCGAGCAGGCATTCCATGCGCGCGGCATTGATGTGGCATCGGGCGTGGCTGAACAGCCCATGTCCCAGCACGAGACCTGGCAAGGGGCGGTCAACCGCGCTGCCAATGCTCGCGCCGCGCAGCCGGAATCCGATTATTGGGTCGGCATCGAGGGCGGCATCGAGCAGACGGCGCTGGGCATGAGCTGCTTCGCTTGGGTGCAGGTGCTGGGGCGGGATGCGCGCGTGGGCTGTGGGCAGACGGCGGTTTTCTTCTTGCCCAGCGAAGTGGCGGAACTGGTGCGCGCTGGGCTGGAGCTGGGCGAGGCGGATGACAAAGTCTTCGGGCGTATCAATTCCAAGCAAGGCAATGGCGCAATCGGCTTGCTGACCGATGATGCCATCGACCGCCAAGCCTATTATGTGCAGGCGGTGATCATGGCGCTGGTGCCATTCAAAAACCCGCAGCTTCACTGGTCGTCGCCCACGCCGGCGCATTGGGTAGAATAGCGGCAGCGCTATTCGGCGGAAGGAGCATAGACATGCCCGACCTGTTTGCTGGCGTGGATGGCATTGAACGGGTGTTGCTGTCGATCGCCTTTATCCTGGTGGCGGCGGCTGTCTCGCGCTGGCAAAGCTCCGACCTGGAGAGAGACCTGCTCATCGCCACAGTGCGCAGCTTCGTACAGTTGATCGCCATTGGCTATGTGCTGGAACTGGTTTTTGAGCTGGATAACCCGCTATTCACCGTGGTCATCTTGCTGGTGATGACGGTCACAGCCGGGCGCACCACCGCCAGTCGCGCGCGGCGCACGCCAAATGCGCAGCGGATCTCGTTGTTTTCCATCGGCGCAGGCTCGGCATTGACGATTGGTTTGCTGGTCGTCCTGGGCGTATTTGACTTTGTGCCGCATGACATCATCCCCATCGGCGGCATGGTCATCGGCAATTCCATGACCACCGCCACCCTGGTCATCACGCGTCTGAGCAACGACTTTTATGACCAGCGCGGTATGATCGAAGGCAAGCTGGCGCTGGGGGCGACATCCCGCCAAGCCTCCTTGACACAATTCCAGCGCACAATCCGCAGCGCGCTCTCGCCCATTATCGATACGACCAAGACGGTCGGCTTAATCAAGCTGCCAGGCGCAATGACAGGCATGATCCTGGCGGGGGCATCGCCACTGGAGGCGGTGCAATTGCAGATCATCGTGATGTATATGCTGGTCGGCGCGGCGACATTCACTGGGCTCATCGCCGCCTGGCTGACCTACCGACAATTCTTCACCCCCGCGCATCAGTTGGCGCTGGGGTGAGTCTGCCGCCCATGATGACGACACTCATCCGCGCAACCCGCGACCATGTCAAGATTTTGTCCGTGGTCAAGCAGGGTTTGCACCAGCCCCACCGCGACCTCAAGCGCATCATTGAGCGCATCGGCTTGCTGCAGATGGACAGCGTCAGCGTCGTCGCCCGCAGCCATTACCTGGTCATGTTGGCGCGCGCCGGGCTCTATGACCGCTTTGCGCTGGACGACTTGCTGGATAGCGGCTTCCTCTTTGAGACCTGGGCGCATGCCATGTGCCAGTTGCCCAGCGCGCATTACCCTTGGTACCAGGCCTACATCCAGCAAAAGCGGCTCAAAGAAAGCAACTGGCAGATTGACCGGCTGGATATGGACATGCAGCCTGTCATTGAGCAGGCGCTGGCGGCGATTCACGAGCGCGGGCCCCTGTCATCAAAGGACTTCACAAGCCAGCGCCGTGGCGAAGGTGGCTGGTGGAATTGGAAGCCGACCAAGGTCGCGCTGGAGTATCTCTTCGACCGCGGCGAACTGATGATCAGCCACCGGGTCAATTTTCAACGCTACTACGACCTGCCTGAGCGCGTGCTCGCCCGTCACAATTTCAAGCTCGACAAAACAATTGAAGATTTCCGCCGCTGGACGATTTCGCGCGGGTTGCGGCACATCGGCATCGGCACGAGCAAGCATGTCGCTGACTATTACCGCCAAAGCAAACGCGACGCCGCTCGCATCCTGGACGACATGCGCAAGCAGAGCATGGCGCTGCCCGTGCAGGTGGCTGGTTGGTCCGCGCCCGCCTTCATCCATCGTGATGACCTGGCGCTGCTGCAGCGCGTTCAAGCGGGCGAATTCCAGCCCAGCCGCACCTGCTTTCTATCCCCTTTTGACAACCTGTTTTGGGATCGCAACCGCGATGAAATGCTCTGGGATTTCTATTATCGCATTGAACTTTATACGCCCAAAGCCAAGCGCGTGCACGGTTATTATGTCATGCCCATCCTGCATGGCAGCGAACTGGTCGGGCGCATCGACCCCAAAGTCGACCGCAAAGCCAAGCGCCTCATCTGCCACAACCTGCATCTTGAGCGGGGCGTCAAGCTGAATGCGGCGCTGATACGCGGGCTAATCGGCGCATTTGAGCAATTCATGGCTTTTCATGGCTGTGCAGAGTTTGAACTGGGGCGCTGCAATCGCATCCCCCTGGAGCGTCGCCTGCGCAAACACTTCGGCTGCTGACGAGCGTCGGCAACCGCGTCAGCCTGTTATACTGGAGAGGCAGGCGCAGGCATAGACGCAGGGGTTGCATGCGAGCCACAATCGCCGATATTTTGTATGATGCGGGCGCATTCGCCGACCGTATCGTGACTGTGGATGGCATCCTGCTCATCACCGGGTTTGATCGCGACGCGTCGGAATTCCGCGAAGTGTGGCTGGCGCAGCAGGACGACCAGGAAAAACTTGCCTTGCCCGCCCAGCCCATCAGCAGCGAATCCACGCTTTGGTCTGGCTTGTCGCGCCTGAACCCCCGCCATTTGCCCGGTAATCGAGGCTACCGCATTCACGATGCGGCGCGGGCGCGCGTTCGGGTGGAAATAATCGCCGGCTCGCCTCGCATCAATATCTTGTCCGCCGCCATCTATCGGCAGGATTTCACGCTCTATGTCGGTGTGGAAGGGCTGTGGCTGGACCAATGTTTGCCCGCGGACGCGGAAATCACCGCGCTGCCGGCTATCCAAGCCAATATCGCGCGCTACCTGGGGCGACAGCTTTATGTTTATGGCACCCTGGTCATTCGCTCGCTGCCAGCGACCCAATACCTGCTGCCCGGCAAGACTCCTTTTGCCGAAATCGCGCTGCGCCCGCTCACAGTCGACGCGCCCGTCGAGGACTGGCTGGCAGATATCGAGTACCCACAAAGCGACAGCCAAGCGCCCGCTGAGGACGTCTTGCCCGAATCAATTTATATCGACCCGGCTTATGCGCTGCAAGAGCAGCTTGCGCGCCTGCCCGGCATCACGCAGACGGTCGTGAAGCCCACCATCGTGGCTGGCAGCCTGGCCCCTCGCGACCACCAACTGCACTTCGCCACCCTCAGCGAAATCAAGCAGGTTTATTTGCAGAACCTGACATACAGGGGGGATGGCAAAGTGCTGGAATCGGTGCTGAGGCTCAAGAATTTCGCCCCCAGCGCGGCAGCCAGCTAAAGCGCCGCCCTGCCCCCAGCACGGTTGGCGCGCGCAGCCGCCGGTGATACACCCACCATTCGATCATCAATAGCAGCAGCGCCAAGACCGCCAGCGGCAGCCAAAACTCCTGCAAGCCAAGCTGTTCCTCGCCGCTCGCGCTTTCTCCAGCGCCGCCCAGCCGCAATTCACCAGCGGGCACGGGGCGGATGTCGCTTTCGCCAGTGGCGAACAAGTTGACAGCGAAGGCTTGTGAGCGCGCTACTTCGTCCGCCTCGATGACATCCAACTGGTAGAGTCCCAGTTGGTCGGTCTGTGTGAATGCCAGCGTATCGCCCGCAACCGGCAGCTCATACACAGTCGCGTCTGGGGCGGTGATGCGGATGCTGTCGGCGCGCAAGGGTGGCGATATCGTCAGCACATCGCCAATGGTCAAGCCGGCTGACTGGCTGATGATATCGGCGGGCGAAAACCAATCCAGCAGATTCGCCATCAACAGCGGAAAAGCGATTAGCAGCGGCAGGTTGGAATCGCGCAGGTCGAAGGGCAAGATGGCGATCTGCTGCGCATTCAGCCGTCCAGCCAGCAGGATAGCGCTATCCCCAGCCTGGATGAGTGGCTCCGCCCAATTGGCGCTCAGCTGGCGATGCGAAAGCAGGCTCATCTCATCCAGGTCGACGAAGGCGGTGATGGGCGAAGCGCCCTTGACGCGAATGTCGCTGCTGGCGGCTTGTGGCGCGCCAACCGAAAAATAGCCGGTCGAATTGGGCGGGTTGAAGAGAAGCATGTCGCCAGCCGGCAAGCTGTTGGGCAGCCAGCCATCAAAGACATACAGGTCAAATTCCGCGCCGGGCAAGCTGCGGCTATCGGTGCTGCCGCGGTAGGTTTTTAAGCCCGGCAAGCTGCGCAGCGCCTGCTCCAAAAAAAGGTTGCCCGTCTGGGATACATAATAGACGCGCCGCGTCGTCGCCTCGCTTTGCACGGACCAAGCCTGGTTGTCCAGCGCCAGATAATCCTGCGCGCCGCCAGCAAAGGTCAGCGTTGCCGAAAGCGTCGTGAAGGCTTCGCTGATAGGCTCGTCAAAGGGGATAGGCAGTTGGCTGCGCGGCGGGATGCTGCCACTGCGCGACAATCGCAGCACATCGTCCAGGCGGATGACCAGCGAGACATCTGCGGGCGCATCGCCATAATTCGTCACCTGGGCGAAAAGCTGGGGAGCGCCACCCGGCAAGGCGCGCGTCGCCAGCGCGGTGATGGCGATGTTGGCCGCCGATTCGCCGACCGGCACATAAATCGGCTGCGGGATATTGACGGGCAGCTCAGCAGCCGCGCCGATGCCGCCATCGGAGATAAGCACGATGCTGAAGTTCTCCGCCCCAGCCGTCCCAGCCGCCGCCAGTGTCAGCGCCGTATCCCAGTCCGCGCCGCCTTGGCTGGGCAGGATGCCATCAAGCGCGCGCCGCAGTTTATTTTTGTCCGATGTATAGGCCGTCAAGGGCTCGGCGCTATCAGCCACGCGGATGAGCGCGATGCTGTCTTGCGGGTTCATGTTATTGACGATGTTGCGCGCTTGCTCCAAAGCGGCTTGCAGGCGCGTTTCGCCCGCGATATCGGTCGCGGTCATGCTGGCGGAGGCATCCAGCAGCAGCGCGATTTTGCCAGCGCTGATGGTCGGCACCTGGATGAACGGGCGAGCCAGCGCCAAGACCAGCGCCAGCAGTATCAATAACTGCAAGAAGAGCAGCAGGTTGCGCCGCAGCCGCTGCCAAGGGGTGTTGGCTTCGGTGTCTTTGACGACTTGCCGCCACAGGAAAGTGCTGGAGATCAAGACTTCGCGCCGTCGCAGCCGCAGCATATACATCAAAATGACCGGGATGGCGATGGCGAGCGCGGCAAAGGCAGCCGGCACGAGGAAGGACATGGCGGAAGCTCAATTGGCGGACGATAGGCGCAGTATATCACATGCGCAGGGTTGCCAGCGCCGCGTTTGCTGCCGTCCGCCCCATAGCCATGCGCTCATCCAGGCGGGCGATTCCGCTGCTTTGCGCATCCACCTGACCATAGTCGCTGCCGATTAAGCGGATACCCGCGGGCAAGCTGGCGCGGATGGCGCGCAGTCGCTCGGCATGTTGCGCTGGCTCAATTGGCAGCAAATCAGCCTCCGCCCAGTGATCGACGCGCGCGACCAGCGGCTTTTGCGCCCCCAGCAATCGCGCCGCCCTGACGATAATCTGCCGCGAATCTTCACCCGCAGCGCCGCGCAAACCCACTTGTAGCAGGATGTGTTCGCTATCGGGCACGCGGCTCGGCGAGTCAGTCCTTAGTACGAAAGCGCAGTTGGTCAAACGCGATGCGAAGTCGGCGGGCAGGTTATTTTTATGCAAGCCCAGCGAGACGCGCGCCAGGGATTCATATTGAAAGTCCGCCAGCTGCCCAGCCGTCTCTGGCGAAACATTGTATAGCACGCGCGCCGCATAACGAGCCGGCAGCGCCAGGATCAAGGCGCGGGCATCCAGCATGAGCCCGTTTTCCAAACACAAACTAAAGCGACCGCCCAGCCGCCCGATTGAACTCAGCGCCATGCGCATGAGGCGGCCGCCGCGCAAATCCTTCGCCAAAGCCGCAGTAAGCGACTCGCTGCCGCCCGACAAGAGCGCGCTGCCATCGCCCCGCGCTTGCTGCTGCCCAGCCAGCCCCAGCGCCGCCAGCCTGGTTTCATCAAGAGCGCGGAAGACAAAAGCGCAGCTATCCATCAGGAAGCCCTCCGCCTGGCTGCTGCGAATGCCGCCGCCGAAGCGCCGCTTCACCTCGATGATGGTATAGCGCGCGCCTTGCCTTTCCAGTTCATGGGCAGCGGCTAGCCCGCTCATCCCGCCGCCAATCACCACGATATCGCGCATGGCTGCTTCTTCCTTTTACCGATTGCGCATAGTCTACCCGCCGCGCGCGTCTTGGAAACCCGCAGCAAGCGCGCCAAAATAACTGTCAACGAAATCAGGGCAAGATCGGAGGGATAGTAAGACGGGTTCGACCGCAATCCTGTTGACGGCGCAATGTATCGTTTAGTTTGCGATATAATTCCCTAAATTAAGGTATTCGCAGCACAACAGACACAAAGGGCATATTCATGCAGAGGGCACAGACCTGCGCCGGTGAGTCGCGCGCCGCAGAAGAGATGCTGGCGGGGACATTCAAGCCAGCCGATACTTTCTTCCTGATCGAAAGCAGCCTGTCCGACGCGGGCGGCTGGCGGCACGATACAGTCAAATCTGCCGCGAAGTCAGGGCAATTCGCCGGCATCCTGCGGCATTTGAACACGGTGCCGCGGGCGAAGACGCTCTTCATCCGCCGCCCAAGCCGCGCCGACAAGCATGTCTTCATCGCGCGCGCCAACCAGCCGCAGCCGCAGCTTTTTCAGGCGCAGCTAACTGAATATGCCGAGCTGCTGAGCCTGGATATGGACGGGCTGGCTGCTGGCGAAGCGCCCCTCATCAATGGGCGCGCCATGACCGAGCTGGACGAACTTTATGCCATCTGCACCAATGGGCGGCACGACCCTTGCTGCGCGGCCTATGGCAATCCCGTTTATCAGCAGTTGGTGGCGCATGCTGGCGAAGACCGCGTCTGGCAGACGACCCACCTGGGCGGACATCGTCTGGCGGCGACTCTGCTGGCTTTCCCGCAGGGAGTCGCTTATGGGCACCTCGACCCAGCCGATGCGGAAGCCATCGTAACCAATCACCGCGCGGGCTACCTGCTGACACACAAATATCGCGGACGTGGCGCTTATGCCGGGCATCAACTCGACAGTGCGGCGCACCAGGCTGTCGGCGCGGCAGAAGCCCTCATCCGCGAGCTGACGCGCAAATACCACATCGACGAGCTGCAGCTGCAGGACGTGCAGATGATGGCAGATGGCGGAAGGCGCGTGCGCTTTGTCGCTCTTGACGGCGCTGCGTATACGGCGGCTGTGCGCAGCAGTTTGTCTCCGCCGCGTCAAACATCTTGTGGCGAGCCGCCCAAAGCACTGCCCCAGCACGAAGTCGCGCTTTAGGCCCAAGCCTGATGTCCGCGCCGCGCTTATCTCGCGGTCCGCTGCTGGTGCGTTTGCTGCGCGCCGCCATCCTGACACTGATCGGCTTGACAGCGCTGGCACTGCTGCTGGCGGCTGGGCTGGCCGCGGTGCAGTGGGGGTTGACCGACCGAATCGCGCCCGGAATCCGTGTGGGAGATGTCGCGCTGGACGGGATGACCCGCGCGCAGGCAAGCGCCGCATTGTCAAAACGGTATGGCGCTGCGGAAGCAGTCCTCTACACATTTCAACATGGCGAGCGCAGCTGGACGGCGCAGGCGCTTGAATTGGGTTTGCGCTTGCCGGCTGAGCAGCTGGCTGAGCAGGCATTTCGCATCGGGCATGCCGATGATGCCTGGCAAAGCCGCCAAGAAATCGCCCGCGCCTGGCTGGATGGTATCGATCTGCCCTTGCGCTTTGTCTTTGACGAAGCGGTCGCTCAGCAATATCTGGCTGGACTGGCGGAGGAGATCAACCGCGAGCGCCAGGATGTGAGCCTGCGCATCGAGGGCTTGCAGGTCATCACCGATAACGGCGAAAGCGGTCAATGGCTGGATATTGCCGGGACGCTGCCCCATGTGCGGGAGGCGGCGCTGGCTAGGCAGGGCGGGACGATCCCCTTGGTCCTGCAGGTTAGCCCGTCCCGCGCCGGCAATGTGAGCGAAGCGGCGAGGCGCATCCAGGTGGCTTTGTCCGCGCCGCTGACGCTCTTTGGCACGCGCGCGAATGGCGAGTCGCTGCCGCCCTGGCTGATTAGTCCTGAGCAGATTCACGCTGCGCTTTCTGTGCGGCTGGATGCTGCGGATGACGAAATGCGCTTTGCTGTGCAGGTTGACCTGAGCGCCTTCCGCCCTTTTCTCAAGTCAATTGCGCCCAGCCTGGAAAGCGCGCCCGTCGATAGCCGCCTGGACTTTGACCCCGCCACGCGCCAGTTGCGGGCGCTGACCCCGGCGTCCAGCGGGCGAATCCTGGATGTAGACGCGACATTGCGTCGCTTGGAAGCCGCGGTGTTTTCGCCGGATAATCGCCGCGTCGACATGGTATTCGTGCCGCTGCCACCGCGCTATCACGAAGCCAGCAGCGCGGACGAGCTGGGCATCAGCGAGCTGGTCGCCGAAGCGACGACCTATTATTGGGGCAGCTTACAAAATCGCCGCGACAATATCGGGCTGGGCACAAGCAAGCTACACGGCATCATAATCGCGCCGGGCGAAGAATTCTCGTTTAACCAACACCTGGGCGAGATTACGGCGGCGGCTGGTTATCTGGAGGGCAGCGTGATCCTGGGTGGCGCGACGGTCACGGGCATCGGCGGCGGCATCTGCCAGGTCAGCACCACGTTGTACCGGGCGGCATTCAGCGGCGGCTATGCCATCACCGAGCGGCACAGCCATGGCTACCGCGTGGGCTATTACGAATATGCCGACGCTGGACCGGGCTTGGATGCCGCTATCTGGCAGCCGACCGTCGACCTGCGCTTTCGCAACAATAGCCCTTATCACCTGCTGATCGAAAGCTCCTTCCTACCCGCGAACGACGCGCTGCAATTCCGCATCTACAGCACGCGGCACTGGAGTACCCGCATTGAGCCGCCTATCATTGAGAACATCGTGCCGCCGCCGCCAGATTTGTACATCGCCGCTGATGACCTGCAACCCGGGCAGAGCCGCCAGATCGACTGGTCGGTGCCGGGCGCGGATGTGCTTGTCTATCGGAATATCTATGCTGCGGCCGGCGCGCTGGTCGAGCGAGATTCTGTCTTCACACGCTACCAAGCCTGGCAAGCTGTGTACGAAGTCGCGGCGGGAGACCCGCGCCTGCCAGAAGGAGATACAGAATCAGATGAAGCCGACGCGGCGGAAGACCGTAGAGAATAACTGCGCTAGCCGCTCAAGGGAGAGCCCCCACCCGCACTGGCGCGACCCAGTCTTTGAGAATCTTCTCCAGCGCCATGGTGTGGCTGCAGACGCCGCGCTGGGCAAAAAATGCCGCCGTGCTCGTCCAGTTGCCGTCTGCATAGGTGATGAAGTGTGTCTTGTTGTAGCCCTCGAAACTGCAAGCAAAACTGTGTAGTTGGATGCGGTCGCGCTCCTGAGTATAGCGCTTGGCTTTTTTGACATCGCTGACGATATTCTGCCCGGGCGCATAGGGCAGGGGCTTGCGCTTCAACAAGGGCTTAAAGATGCTTTCCAGCGCCATGATATGCGGGCAGATGCCATAGCGCTGGAAGCCGGGGCAAGTACAAGACCAGCCACCGTCATCCAACTCAATAGTATAGACGTTGTTATTGCCTTGAAATCGTAAACTGAAGCTGCTGAAGGTGGCGCGCCCGGGCTCACTGGCATAGGCGCTGGCTTTCTGGATTTTGTTGATCATGCTGGCGTCCATATCCGTCCTTTCTATTGCGATGCCGGCGCTGGCTGGAAAACAAAAACGCGCCACAGCTTGCCAGGCTGCGCCGCGTTTGGGCTGGGCGATTCGCTTGTGGAGGTTTCCCATTTCACGATGCGTTTTCCCCACTCGTATAACCCAAGTTTAAGCGGGCTTTAAGCAGCCGTCAAACGCTATGGCGTCAAAATTGTCTATTTTGCACAAGTCGCAGCGGCGGCAAGTATGCCGACTGTGAGCGACTCGATATAGATGCAATGCCGCCAGGGAATGGCGACATCGGCTGTGGAGAGCGGCGCATCGCTCAATTGCACATCAGCGCCGCGCACGATGGCAAAGGGCTTGGCTTCATCGCGCTCGCCCATTACAACCTGCGCGCAAGCCGCCAGCGCATCCGCTATGCCAATCTGCGTAACCGCCATCGGGTTGCCAAAGAGGTCGCTCTTGCCGCGCTCATCACGGATGGGGCGAAAACCAGCCATGGCGATGGCCACGCCCGTTGTGCCGAAACGACCGGGCATCAGCCAGCTATCGCTGAGCAGTACGCCCAGCCGGCAGCCAGTCGCTGCTTGTAGCTGCACGCGCAGGGACTCGGCAGTGGCGAATGGGTCGCTTGGCAGCAGCACCACCTGCCCACTGGGGATATTCGAGCGGTCCAAACCCGCGTTGGGCGAGATGACGCCGCCTTTGGCTGTCAGCAGGAAGCCCAGCTTGATGCCACCGAAGATGTGGTCGGCTTCGTCAATGACCAACTGGGCGATGGCTGCGTCCATACCAAAGCGGCTGGCTAAGGCATGGGCTTGCGCGCCGGGCTTTACATCAGCCAGGCTACACACGCGGCCGGCGGCGATGCTGGCATATTTGCTGGAAACGGCGACGACGTCGCCATCGCGCAGGGCCTCGTCAGCCGCGCGCAGGCAGCGCAGCAGGGTCGCGCAGAGGTCAAATGGCTCGGTCTGCACGGGCGCGCGGATGGGGATGACGGTCAAGGCATTGGGCATGCGGCTATGCTAGCGAAAATGCCCGCCATCCCCCAGCCCGAAAATCCTCGAGTCTGTCCAGTCGTATGGATTTGGCAATCAAGCTGCCCTGCGCGGGCAAGTCTGCCAATAGTTGCCCTCAGTCCCCGCAATCGCCGCGCGTATAGACATAATCGCCGCTAATCCAGCCCTCGGTCGCCCAGCGGCGCACCTTGAAATAACCGTGCTGTTTCTCGCTGGCGGGCAACCATTCTCGCAAGCCCGTCACAATGATGACCGGACCATCGGGCGGGCTCTCGCGGAAGTTCACAGTCTCCCAGAGCCATACCTCACAGTCGCTCAGGATTTGTGGCTGGCTGGGTTCTGGCTGACTGCTTTGCGGTTCAGCAACGGGCTGGATAGGCGGCGGACTGTCGCCACGCAGCAGCACAACGGTGCCGGCGCGGTCGATGGTCGCGCAGGTCATGCCATCGCGCTGATATGCTGACAAGTCGAATAGCTGGCGCGGCATGTAGGCGTCGTCAAGAAAGACGATGCGCCCTGGCTGCTGCGCGAAGCAGACTTCGATGCCCGGCGTGATGTAGCCCCATACATCAACCGCGTTCAGGATGCCCCGCGCCACGAGGTCGGCTCGGCCCACGCCGATGTGGTCAACCTGCTGTCCCTGCGCGCCGTCGTGCCAGTTGCTGACCTGGATGCCCGGCGGCAGGTGATTGAGCGTATCGTGGATGGGCGTCGGGGTGGGTTTGGGTACATACGGTTCATCATCGCTGTCAGCGTCCATGGCGTCATCGCGGGGTTGCGGAGGCAGGGGGATATCCCCCCGCAGAACTATAAAGCTACTTGGGATGCCGTGTTCGCCGTTGTTGACGCCGCGAACATAAAAAATCGGGTAGTGGTCACTTGGTAAGTGATGCGACCTCGCGATTGTATTCAATGATGTAC
>VXNO01000121.1 GCA_009840575.1 Chloroflexota bacterium
GGGTTTGGGGTGGGGGCAAAGCAACGCGTATCCAGCAGATTCGCCACTCCCTGTAGAAACTTGGTAGCGGGGCAGGCTAGCTTTGCTCAAAGTGTCCTTGCCATACTTCGAGAAGTAACGTCCGTCCCAGCCCGTGTTACAATACAGCCGGTATGCTACAAAATGCGGGGACAGCCATGCCGCGGCTAGTTCGCATCGCTATATTGCTGGTGGGCGCGCTGCTCCTGCAGCCGTCTGCCGCGCAAGACAACTTCCGCGATGTTGTCGAGTTGACGGTCGACGCCGGCTTCAACGGCTATTTTCGTCAAGACGAATGGACGCCAGTGCGCGTCGCCATGGCCAACAATGGCGAGTCGCTGCGCGGACGGCTGGTGGTGCGCCCGGAGACTTCCGGCACCGTCGTGGGCAACGCCTTCAGCGCCCCGGTCGACCTGCCTAGCGGCGCGCAAAAAACCGCCACGTTCAACATCCAGGCGCGCACCTATCCCGACCAGATCCGCGTCGAATTGATTGACGATGCTGGCATAGTGCGAGCATCCCGCGATGCGCCGATCTTTGAGTTGAACCGCGGCGACCAGCTATATGCAGTCGTCACCGGCACCAACACAATCGCCCCCAGTCTGACGGGCATTCACATTGGCGGCTACCGCGCCGAGCAAGCCATCTGGGGTGTACACCAGCTACCCGACCGCGCCCAGTCCCTGGCATCGCTGGATTTATTGATGCTGCTGAATATCGACAGCGAGAGTTTATCGCTGGGGCAGCGCAGCGCCATCGAGCAATGGGTGGCGCACGGCGGACATCTGCTGGTGGGTGGCGGACCAAACGCGGCAGCCACCGCCAGCGCCCTGGCTGAGCTGCTGCCACTAGCCCCGCAAGCAGCGCAAACGATTGATGATTTGAGCGAGCTGGCGCGCTTCGCCGGCGACAGGCATAGCCAACTGCCAGGCCCCGCCATCATCGCGCGCGGAGACCTGTCGGAAGGCGCGACCGCGCTGGTCGAGCAGGCGGGCATTCCCCTGCTAGTCCGCCGAAAATTGGGCGCTGGGCTGGTTGACTTTCTGGCGGCAGACCCGAGTCTGGCACCGCTGGCAGCTTGGGATGGCTTGAGTGAATTGTGGCGCAAATTGCTGCTGACGCGCCCGCCACAGCCAGCCTGGCATAACGACTTCACGCAATCGACCTGGGCTGCGGAAGCCGTTGCCAACCTGCCCGGCGTGGACTTGCTGCCGCCGCTGCAGACCCTCTGTCTATTCCTGGCGCTGTATATCGTGTTAATCGGACCATTGAATTATGCGCTGCTGGCAAAGCTGGGCAAGCCCGGCTGGGGCTGGCTGACCATCCCGCTGATCATCATCGGTTTCACGCTTATCGCCTGGACAGTTGGCTTCAACCTGCGCGGCGCGGAAGTCATCGTCAGCCGCCTGGCGGTGGTCGAGAGCTACCACGACCGCGATGAAGCCCGCTTGCGCCAGGTCATCGGCTTGCTTTCCCCGCGGCGCGCCACCTATTCAGTGAGCCTCCCCGAAGGCAGCTTCCTGGCGGTGGCTGGGGCGACAGCGCCCACCAGCATCTTCGCCAGCAACACCATCCAGACCTCAACCGAGATCGCCCAAAGCGCGCGCTTCAGCGCCGACGAATTCACCATTGATGGCGGCATCTTCGCCAATTTCAGCGTCAGCGGGCGAATCGCCAAACCCGATATCAGCGGCAGCTTTACCTTGTCTTTTGACATCGCCGAGAGCGGGCGCATGGTGCCGACATTCCAAGGCGCAATCAGCAATCGCAGCCAGCTTACCCTGCGCGATGCGGTGATCCTTGGCCCTGGCTTTGGCTATGACCTGGAAAGCGACTTTGCGCCCGGCGATATCCTGCCGCTGGGGACTGGGGAACTGCGCGCTGACCTCGCCGACCGCCCAGCCCAGCCCAACCCGCTGGAGGTGAATGTAGCGGCGCTTTATGGCGAGCAGTCGCCTTTCACCGGCAGCGACCGCAATCGCACAATCAAAGACCTGCAAGGTGACCGCTACCTGCGCACGCGGGCTTTTTTCAACGCGGAGTCGCCAAGCGAGCGGCAGTTGGCGCGCGAACAATCCTTCCTTGCCAGCTTCATGCGCGATGAATTCGCCTCGACGGCGCGGGGCACAGGGCTGTATCTCCTAGGCTGGAGCGATGCCTGGACGCGCGACCTGGAGATTGAAGGCGCGGGCTGGAGCTCGGTCGATACCACCCTGTATATCATCGAGCTGGCGGTGGATACCACCTTGCCCAAGCGGCGCGCCACCCTGACAAGCGAGCACTTCACCTGGATGGCGCTGGAGCGAGAGGGCATCAGCGATAATGGCACCGACAACTTCAGCCTCTACGAAGACAACGCGGTTGCTTTCCAGTTTCAGCCGCTGCCTGGGTTGGCGATGAGGCAGGTGGACGCGATGCAGGTCGCTGTTGATCGTGGCGGCGGCTTCACCCAATCACTGGAAGTGCACTTGTACAATTGGACACGCGGCGAATACGATGTCTTTGGCTATCGCGATGGCAATGATCTGGAACTGTCTGAGCCAGCCATGTACCTGGGTCCAGGTCAGGCGCTGCGTCTGCGCTTGCGGCATGGCGGCGGCATGGGCACAGTCCGCCTGCGCGATATTCGCATCGCCCAAAGCGGGCGTTATTGAGGAGCGGCGATGGAAGCGATCATCAGGACGAACGGGCTGCACAAGTCATTTGGCAATTTCCATGCCCTGCGCGGCATTTCGCTGGAGGTGCCGGCGGGCTCGATATACGGCTTTGTCGGCCCCAATGGCGCGGGCAAAACCACCACCATGCGCATCTTGACCACCTTGACGAAGCCCTCGGATGGAGAGGCTTGGGTGGCGGGGCATTCCGTGCGCGACGACCGCCGCGAAGTCCGCCGCGCCATCGGTTATATGCCGGATGAATTCGGCGTCTACGAAGACCTGCGCGTCTGGGAATACCTGGATTTCTTCGCCGCTTGTTATGACATCCCGGAGAAGAAGCGCAAGACCCTGGTGGCGGACCTGCTGGAACTGGTCGATTTGCAGCATCGGCGTGAGGACATGGTCGACAAGCTCAGCCGCGGCATGAAGCAGCGCTTGTCCCTGGCGCGCACCCTGGCGCACGATCCGCAAGTGCTGGTCCTGGACGAGCCAGCCTCGGGCTTGGACCCGCGGGCGCGCGTGGAAATCCGCGAGCTGCTGGGCGAGCTGGCGAACATGGGCAAGACGATCTTCTTCTCGTCGCATATCCTGGCGGATGTGGAAGATGTCTGTTCGCATATCGGCATCATTGAAGCCGGCGAGATCATCATGCAGGGCAGCATCGACCAACTGCGGCAGCAATTGATGGCGCATCGGGAAATCATCATCACTGTCATGGATAGCGAAGCAGCTGAAAAAGCGCTGGCGCTGGCGGGTGGCATGGCGCAGGTGGCAACCGCCGAAACCATCACCCCGCGCAACGGGCGCTCGCGGCTGCGGGTCGATTTTACCGGCAGCGATGAAGAACTGGCCGCTCTCAGCCAGCGGCTATTCGAGGGTGGCGTGTCGCTGCTGGGCTTCAATGAAGAAGAAAAAGACCTGGAGCAGATGTTCATGCGCGTTACCCGCGGCCTGGTTACATGAGGACAGCGGCAGGGCGCGCGCAGTAAATGGAAAGGGCGGCATGGCGACCTATACAGCAGACAACCTGCACATCCGCGCCAAGGACACGGGACGGGCGGGGGCATTCGCTAGCTTGAATGCGCGGCGCGCCGGCTGGGATACGCTCAACTTCGCCGCCGTTCGGCTGGGCACCGGCAAGACATTCGAGATCGCTATCGACAACTTCGAATATGTGGCTGTCGTGCTGGGCGGGCGCTGCACAATCCGCACCAACCGCGGCGACTTCGAGAATATCGGGCGGCGCGCGGATGTCTTCAGTGGCTTGCCTTATGCCGTCTACCTGCCGCCCAATACCGAATTCGAAATCGAATCGCTGACGGATAACTTCGAGTTCGCCTCCTGCTGGGTGCCAACCGAAGTCGAACACCCCGCGCGGTTGATCAGCCCGCAGGCTATTGAGCTGCAACTGCTGGGCGGCGGCAATTGCTCGCGACAGATGTGCCGGTTGATCGGTGGCGGCTTCCCCGCTTCCCGGCTGCTGGCTTATGAGCTGTATACGCCGGGCGGCAACTGGTCGAGCATCCCGCCACACAAGCACGATAGGCACCGCACCGACGAACGCGGCAAAGTGCTGGAGGCGCAGTTGCATCGCTTCAGCTTCTACAAGTTCGATCGCCCCACCGGCTATGCCTATCAGCGTGTCTATGCCGCCGACCACAGCTGGGACGCGACCATGCTGGCGCGACAGCACGACCTGGTTTTGATGCCCGAAGGCTATTACACCTTGGTCAGCGCGCCAGGCACGACGACCTACACATTGAACTTCCTGGCTGGCTCCACGCGGGATTTCGCCCACAGCGATGACCCACGCTATGCCTGGCTGGGGGAGGCAATGCCAGCGATGGATGCGCGCCTGCCGGTGGTCGACCACGGTATGGAAATCGGCCATTGAGCCGCGGTACCCGCTACCTGGCACCGGCAGCAACCAGGCGAATCGCCTAAACTCGGTCAAGCGCGCTCGCCGAATTTGTACTACAATCTCTGTCCCTAGACATTTCGCATGCAAGAGACAGGAGCAACCATGCGTCGACTAATCGTTCTATTATTGAGCCTGCTGGCGCTAATCTCGCTGGGTACAGCGACTGTCGCGGCGCAGCAAGTGCATATCGTCCAACGTGGCGATACGCTCACCAACATTGCCTCTCGCTATGGCGTGAACTTGGCTGATCTGCTGGTGACGAACGGGATGACGATGAACTCGGTCATCCATCGCGGCAACCAGATCGTCATCCCCGGTACTGGCGGCGGCGGCAGCGCGCCCTCCGCCCCGTCCGCGCCCACCGGCACGACCACCTACACTGTGCAGCGGGGCGATTTTCTGGCGCTGATAGCCATCAACCATCGGACCACCTACATAGAACTGGCGCGCTTGAACGGACTGACTGAACCCTACATCTTGCATTCGGGCCAAACGCTGATTGTGCCTTCGATGGGCGGAGGAGCCGCGCCTGGCGTAGGCGCACCGGTCGCGCCATCGGCTTACTCCACCTACACCGTAAAGTCGGGCGACTCGCTGGCGGAGATCGCCGCCAAATATAGCATGACCTATATTGAACTCGCGCGGCTGAATAACATCGAAAACCCGGACACCCTGTATATCGGGCAAGTGCTGACGGTGCCGGGCCCGCCCGAACCGCCGCCAGCCCCCGCGCCCGCGCCTGCCGATGCGGGAGCGCCCCCGCCCCCGCCCCCGCCTGTAGCCGGCGCATCAGCATCGGGCGGCTTTGAGCTGGGCGGGCAAGTCGCGCACTTCAACAAGGTCAACGAAATGCGTAATTCGCGCATGACCTGGGTCAAGCGGCAAGTGCGCTGGGGCGGCCAGAGCGCCGACGATTTCAAATCCTGGATCGACCATGCGCACGGCTTGGGCTTCAGAATCTTGCTCAGTGTAGTCGGCGACCACAATATCCACGGCCGCATCGCCTCCAACCCGGGCCAGGTCTACAACGAGTTTGCCGGCTTCCTGGCAGGTTTGGCGCGGCATGGCGCGGATGCCATTGAGGTATGGAACGAAACCAACATCGGGCATGAGTGGCCCCACGGGCATATCAACGGCGCAAACTACACGCAGATGCTGGCGGCGGCTTTTAACGCCATCAAGTCCGCCCGTCCCGCAACCATGGTCATCAGCGCAGCGCCATCGCCAACCGGCTACTGGGGCGGTGCCGGCTGCGGCCATGATGGCTGTAACGACGACGCCTACATACGCCAGATGGCAGCGGCGGGCGCAGCCAATTACATGGACTGCGTCGGCGTGCATTGGAACAACGGCTTCCTGCCGCCGACAGCCACCACCGGCGGACCCAACGCCCACTACAGCTACTATCTGCCGGCGCTGACGGCACTCTACCGCAGCACCTTCCCGGGCAAGCCCCTGTGCTTCACCGAGATCGGATATGTATCGCCCGATGGCTTCCAGCCGCTGTGCAATAACTTCGCCTGGGGCAATACCACCTCGGTAGGCGAGCAGGCGGAATGGCTGCGCGGCACGGTCAATTACCTGCGCGGGCAGAATACGCGCCTCATGATCGTATGGAACGTCGACTTCACGCACTGGGTATCAACCGACTTCGGCTGTGATCCGCAAGCTGGCTACGCTATCGTGAGGCCCGATGGTAGTTGCCCCGCCTGCAATACCTTGCGCGCGGCGATGGGCGGCTAGGCGACCTGGAACTCCAACGTAGGGGCGAGGCGGTGACTCGCCCGCTACATCACACATGCAATGGCAGTTGGGGCGGCTTCGTGAGTCGCCCTTTTTTATTCCCGATAAGCAGACGAGAAGATAGGGTTGCTGGCGGAGCTTAGAGCTGGTATTCGCCAGTTACGCGCACGATCTTTTGGCTGTAGTTCTCGACATAGTCCAGCAATTTGTCTTGCAGGTCGTGCCAATCATCGCTGGTGAGGATTTCACGCATGGCGCTTTCGTCGGCAGCCAGCGCGCCCGCCATGATACGCGGGATATCGCCGCTGGCATAGATATTGTACCAAGCCTCGATAGGCGTTAAGCCTAGCTTGGTCGAGCTAGGCACCCACTCACGCATGACAAATTCAAAGTACTCTTGGTCCAAGCCAGGTTTGATATCCCAGCTCATCAGCAGCTTGATATTGCCGTCTCGCATGGCATTGACCTCGCATCGATGAGTCGCCCTCGCTAACTATAGCGCAAATTGGGCGCGGACGGTTTTGCGAATGCTTAGCTCTTGGGCTGGTTGGCGCGCAGCAAGACGATTTGGGTTGTTTCTGGCAGAGACGTTGCCGAGAGGCGCAGGTTGTCCTGCTCGGTGACCTCGCCAGCGCCCATTGCTTTCAGAAATCCCTCCAGCGCGGCTGGATACTCCGCCGCCAGCAAGCGAGCATGGCGCATGGGAAGGACAAAGCTGGGCTCGATAGCGCTGATCAAGTCAGCCATTTGGTCGCTGCTGAGGGTTTCGCCGCCGATTGGCAGCATCAATGCGTGCACCTCATCCAACTGCTCGGCGATTGCCAAATCGGGCGGGGCATTCAACGCGCCCAGATGCAGCAGGGTTAAGCCGTTGGGGTATTCAATGATGTAGGCGACATTGTGCAGGATGCTGGCATCGGCTTCCGCATAGCGATGCAGCGGCAAGCCGGTAACGAAGAGCTGGCCGACTTCGTATTCGCCCGCGCCGGCGATTGTGTATTGGCATTCACGGATATGCGCCAATTGTTGCGCGTCCGCGGCGTGGCTGAGCGTTATCAGGTTGGCTCTCAATTTCAGCGCTGCCAGGCGCTCGGCGGGCAGATGCGGGTCGGTCAGGACGCTGGGGTGTCCGCGCTCGGTGATGCGAAAGCAACTGCCGCCATAATAGGTGATATCCAAAATGCCGCTCCTTGTTTGTCACTTAGCATTCGGCGCACGTTTGTCCTTGTACCACAGCGGGCGCATTTGACACAGAGCCGACCTCAGCCGACGAGCTCCCCCCATTCATCCATGGCGGCGCTCAATTCGGCTTCAGCTTCTGTATAGGCAGCCCCCAGCGCGCGCACTTGCTCGGCGTCGGCAGAGCGGCTGGCGGCTTCCAACTGGAGCGCAATCTCGCTCAGGTTGGCTTCTAGTCCACCGATCTGTGTTTCCAGCTCAGCGGCGCGGATGCTGGCTTCGTAGGGGTTGAGCCCCTTGACCTTGGTTTTGTAGCGGGCGGGTCGCTTGCCGCGCTGCCCGTTGGTCTCTGCGCTCGGCGCGGGCGGCTGCTGGCGATTTTGGCGCGCGCGCAGGTGTTCCTGGTAGCCGCCATCGGTCACGCGCAGCTCGCCGGGCAGCATTTCCCAGACCTGCGTGGCGAGAGCTTCAATCAAATACCGATCGTGGCTGACCAGCAAAATCGTGCCGCCGAAGCGCGCCAGCACCGCGCCCAGCACATCCTGGCTGTCGATATCCAGGTGGTTGGTTGGCTCGTCCAGCAGCAGCAGGTTCGCGCCTTGCAGCGCCAGCTTCGCCAGCGCCAGTCGTCCGCGTTCGCCGCCGGAAAGCGACGCCACCGGGCGAAAAACATCATCACCACTGAATAAAAAACGCCCCAGCCAATCACGCGCCTGTGAATTGGGCATGGGTTTGATGCGAAAGAGCTCATCCAGCAGCGAGTTGCTGGCATCCAGGTTTTCCTGCGCCTGGGCGAAATAACCGGGTTTGACACGCGCGCCCAGCCGCACCGTGCCCGCCAGCGGCATCAGCGCGCCGCATAAGGTCTTGAGCAGGGTCGACTTGCCGACGCCGTTGGGTCCAATGATGGCGACTGTCTCGCCGCGCAGCGCCAGCAAGTCAGGCAACTTCAGCAGCGGGCTGCTCGCCGCATAGCCAATCTGCAAGTCGCGCGTGATGATGACTTGGTCGCCACTGCGCTGCGTTGCGCCCATGTCGATGCGCATCCGCTGGCGATTTTTGGGGCCGCTCTCCAGGATGAGCCCGCGTTTGCGCATGGTTTCCAGCTTTTTGAGGCGGCCTTTGGCTTGGGCGGTGCGCTGGCTGCCCATGTGCCGGCGGATGAAGGCCATCTCTTTGCGGATGAACTCCTGCTGCCAATAGTATTCGTGGCGCAAGGTCTCGCGCTGGGCATCGCGCTGTCGCTGCCAGGCGCTGTAATTGCCGCGGAAGACTTGCATCCGTCCATAGTCCAGCTCCCAGACCACAGTCGCGTACTGGTCGATGAAGTAGCGGTCGTGACTGACGGCGATGACAGCGCCGGGGTAGGCAGCCAGGCTATTCTCAAGCCATTCGACCGCCGCAATATCCAGGTGGTTGGTCGGCTCGTCCAGGATGAGCAGGTCGGGCGCTTCCAGCAATAACCGAGCCAGCAGGGCGCGTGTCTTCTGCCCGCCGGACAGGGTCGGCAAGGGCATGTCATATTCGCTGGTAACGAAGCCCAGCCCGCTCAAGATTTGCTTGATGCGCGTTTCATAATCATAGCCGCCTAGCCGCTCGAACTCGGCTTGCAGCGGACCATAAGCAGCCAGCGCGGCATCAAAATCAGCCGGGTTCGCCATGCGCTGTTCGAGCGAGTTGAGGCGGTCGGCCATCGCGCGCAAGTCGGCAAAGGCGTTCAATTGCTCTTGCCAGAGCGTATGTTCGCCAGCCAACTCCGGCCGCTGAGGCAGGTAGCCGAGGCGCGCGCCCTTTGCCAAACGGACTTCCCCGCTGGTGGGCTGGTCGATGCCCGTCAGCAGATTGATCAACGTGGTCTTGCCTGCGCCGTTGGGTCCCACCAAAGCGATGCGCGCGCCCTGCGGGACAGCCAGGCTGATCGTGCTGAAGATTTCGTCCGCAGCGTAAAACTTGCTGAGTCGCTCAGCTGTCAACAGCGACATGGCGGTCGCTCTCTCCCCTCAGAAAACGCGGGCAGTATAACACAGAGGCAGCCGGCGCTTAAGCTGGAGTAGGGGCGAGGCGGTGACTCGCCCGTTTCATTCCTTAAACTCGGCGCGCTCGGTGGTAAAAGTTCGGAATGGTGTCCTTTTGGAGAGCTTCATTTTGATGCGATTGCCCTGTAACTGGGGGTTTGCCGCTATAATCGTGCCTGATGGACGACGGGCGCAAGAAAACGACAAGCGGGCGGGGTCTGCGCTGGTTGCTGGTGGCTATCCTCCTGGCGCTGGGCGTGTCGCTCTTCGTATTGCAATCGCTGCAGCAGGAAGGGACGCGAGCGCGGAATAAACTGGCAGGGGCTGAGCGATACCGTCCCAGCCAACTCGACATTGAGTTTGGGCGCGGCTACGAGGGGGCTGGCTGGCAGCTTTATTTCACCGAGCCATCCTCCATAGCAGCTCGCGCCGATTACCGTGGCGGTATCGACAGCCAGTTGGCAAAAGCCATTGACGAGGCGCAACTGAGCCTGGATGTAGCTGTCTTTGATTTGGACAACCCGACCATCGCGGCGGCTATCCTGGCGGCGCAAGAGCGCGAACTGGCTGTGCGCATCGTGGCTGACGATGAACATGGCTTGCGCAACGAAGACAGCGACCTGCTGCGGGAGTTGCGCGCGGCGGGACTGCCGATTATCGATGACGGGCGCAGCGGCTTGATGCACAACAAGTTCATGATCCTGGACGGGCGGACGGTCTGGACAGGCTCAATGAATTACACCATCAATGGCGCGTACCGGCACAACAACAATGTGCTTGCCCTGGACGATGCGCGGGCGGTCGCTGCCTTTCAAGCCGAGTTTGATGAGATGTTCCTGCGCAGAGAGTTTGGCGCGCGCTCGACCGATGCTGGCACACAGTCTTTCGGACTGGGGACGGGCGAAGCCAGCATCACCTTCGGCGCGGAGGGCGATGAAATCGCGGCGATACTGAAGGAAATCAACTCGGCGCGCCAGAGCATCCACTTCATGGTTTTCGTTTTTTCGCTGGACGAGTTGGCGCTAGCTATGCTGCGACAGACCGAAGAACACGCCGTGCCGGTGCGCGGTATCTTTGAACGGCGCGGCAGCCTGGCGGACTGGAGCGTGCTGCCGGTTTTGTACTGCGCGGGCGCGGAAGCGCGTCAAGATGGCAATCCCAATTACCTGCATCACAAAGTGATCATCATTGACGCGGCGACGGTGATCACGGGCTCCTTCAATTTTTCCAAGAGCGCGGCACGCGGCAATGACGAAAACCTGCTCATCATCCGCCACCCAGAAATCGCCGCGCTATACCTTGATGAGTGGCGACGGCAATGGGATAGCGCCACCCGCATCCGCGAGGGCACGGTCGACTGCGGCTAGCTCTCGGCGCATTTCCGCAGGCGCAGGGGAGACTTTTTTGGCTGGCGTTTGATCTCGCCGCGCGCTTCCAGGTCCAGCTGCACCGCTTTGCAATACCAGCGCACCGAGCCTGGCTTGGGGAAGAGCGACTTGGGCACAGCCTGCCGCTGCAGACGCTCGCGCACCGCTGCTTCCAGCTCGCTGAAGGGCAGCCAGCTATCTGCGGGCAGCGCCTCCAGCATGGCTTCACGAATGATGTGGTACTTGTCGGCGTTCAGGTTTTCGCGGTGTTCGGGATGGTTGACATTAAGAGCGCGGATGCTGGGCATGGTTTGCTTCCGATACTTTTCGGTCCTTAATTGCTTTGCTGCTGCGTCGTCACCTGCGGGAGCAGGCGCTCGGCATCATCTCGGCGACAAAGCTGCGTGCCCGGCGTCATGACGGCAGCGCTGCCAGCCGCTACGCCAAAGCGCGCTGCATCCAACAGGCTACGTCCCTGCGCTAATGCCAGCGCGAGGCCCCCAACCATGCTGTCGCCCGCGCCGACCTTGCTGCGGATGGGCACGATAGGCGCGCGCAGCCGCACATATTTGGCGCAGGTTGCCAGGGCGGCTCCCGCTGCGCCCAAAGAAATCAACAGCGCTTGCGTCAGCCCGCTATCGATCAATCGCTGCGCCGCCTGCTGGATCTGCGCTTCGTCTGTCAGCGCTGCGCCAGCCAGCCGCTCCAGTTCGCGCAGGTTGGGCTTCAGCAAGAACAAGCCGGCTTCGCCCGCGGCTTGCAGGGCCTCACCTGCGCTGTCGATGATGAGGCGGCTATGCTGGGCGCGGCTCGCCAATTGACCGTAGAAATCGCTGGGCATGCCTTTGGGCAGGCTGCCGCTGAGGACCAGGTAGTCGGGCTGCAAGCCCAAACAAGTATCCAGGCAGGCGATCCATTCCGGCTGGCTGAGCGCGGGACCCGGCAAGGTGTAGCGATACTGCAAGCCTGTGCTAGCTTCGTAGCAGGTGAAGCTCTCGCGC
Organism: Chloroflexota bacterium; assembly: GCA_009840575.1. Lineage (GTDB taxonomy): Bacteria > Chloroflexota > Anaerolineae > Aggregatilineales > Phototrophicaceae > UBA6055. The sequence continues at coordinate 11,902 of VXNO01000121.1, forward strand.
GTGGTACCAGCGATGGGCAGGGCGCGCTGATCAATGCCTTCGTCGGTCAGCAGTTGCCGCAGTTTTTCGCCGGTGTGCCCGCCAGCCGCATAGACAGCGCAGGCTTCCCCGCCCAGAAAATGCACGGCGCGCGCGACATTGATGCCGCCGCCGCCAGGATGAAAGCTCGGCGCGGCGCAACGCAGCTTGATCTCCGGCGCGACGGAATGGATGCTGGTGGCTACATCCAGCGCCGGGTTCATAGTCAGGGTGACAATTGTGCGCATGGTATGTTTCTCAATGAGCCGCCTTACCGGAAGCGCATGGGCTGCGCGCTCGCGATGCACCGGCTGTCTGGCTCGGTCAAGGGCTGCTTGATGAATGCCACAGCGATATCGACCGCGCATTCATCCGAGCGCAGCACCGCGTGCCCTACATGCGGCAGGACATAACTATAGGCGCTGGACAAGGTCTCGGCTGCCATTTCCGCATAGTCCGGCGGCGTGATAGGGTCATAATTGCCCGAAAGCAACAAAGTTGGCACATCGCTGCGCACAGGCTGGTTGGCGTTGTCGTCCCGCGCCGCGGCACCCCATAGCTCGCATAGCTGCGGCAAAGTTGTTGGTCCTTCAACCGGGTAAGCCAGGAATCCAGCCAGGTGAGGATGCGCCGCCACCAGCTCCGCGTAATCCCGCTGCGCCGCGCCATATTCTTCCTGGCATTGCACGCTATAGTGCATGCCCAGGCTGAGCGAAGCCATCGATTGTTCAAACAATGCGCCCATGGGAGCGGCTGAGCGCGTCCGTCCGCGCGATAACTCATATACCAGCTTGGGTATCATGCGAATGGCATCGACCTCGTAAAGCCAACTAAAGACCCAGTCATACAGCCGATAGCCGCTGATTTCGATGGTCAGCAGCCGTGAATCAGGCGGCTTGTACTCAACCAGCAAAGGCATTTCGTTCAACTGGGCATATACATGATAAAACGTCGCGCGCAGGTTGGGGTAGCGGTTATTGCAGCCACGCGAGGCGGCGCAAGCCTCAAAGAGCACAGCCAGCGCGCGCTCGCCGTTATAATAGGCATCCACATAGATATCGGCTTGCGGCGGATAGACTGAATCCAGGATGACGCTGCGCAGGTATTGCGGGAAGTCGCGCATCATCGTCAGCGCCAGCCGCGAACCATAGGAAACACCCACCAGATTCCAGCGCTCATAGCCCAGCGCCAAGAGCGCATTGACAACATCGCGGGCGTTGTTCTCGCTGTGAAATGTATCGAAGCGCAGCCCTTGCCTGGCGAGCCGCCGCTGACAATCCGTCAGGATTTCCAGCAGCAGCTCGGCGTGCTCCTGGTGTGAGCTTTCCAGGATGTCGCCCAGCCGGAAGAGCGCCTCGCGGCAATACAGCGAGGGAGTGGACAAGCCGGTGCCGCGCTGGTCAATGATGATGATGTCACGCTTATCGGCGAAAGCGCGCAGGTATTTCTCGTAGCTGACGGGCAAGAGCTGCGTGCCACTGCTGCCGGGTCCGCCAACCAGGTAGACCAGCGGGTCGGGCTTGTCGCCGCGGCTGTGAATCTGCGTGTAATAGATCTCGACCCGTCCGGCGGCTGGGTCGGCATAATCCTGGGGCAGGCTGACATAGCCGCAACTGGCCTTTGTAGCGGGCGGCTGGGCAGCGCAATTCGCCGATTCGATGGTGGCTTGCGCGCCGACGACGGACTGTGTCAGCAGCAACAGGATGAAGCAAAGCTGGCGCAACATAGCGTATCTCGCTGAGTCTGTAGACAAGTAAAGCATACTTAGGCTTGGCTTCCAAGCTGCGCGCGGATATTTCTCAGGGCGAGCGCGTCAAAATACTTTGCCACAAAGGCACAGAGCTTCCTTGACCCTGTGGTGAATATAATTTCCGCCCACGCAAGCTGCATTCCTCCCGTATAATTTGCTTGGTAGTGGTCACTTGGTAAGTGATGCGACCTCGCGATTGTATTCAATGATGTA
>VXNO01000098.1 GCA_009840575.1 Chloroflexota bacterium
GAGGGGCTTTAATACTACGGAATCGCTGGCAAAGACTCCCCTTCCCTCGTTCTGGGAGCAAGGGGCCCGGGGATGGGGGCTGTAGTCGCAAGACTTACCTGCGATTACTTCTGCGCCTGGATTTGCCCAATATGACATAGAGCCAGAAAAGCAAAGTGCCCAGCAGCGAAAGCACAGCGCCCATCAAGAATAGATCGCGGAAGGCGAAGAGCGTCAGCAGCAAGCCGCCGCCCAGCGCCATCATGGAAAAGCTCAAGCCAGCCGCCATCTCACCACTGCCCGCCATGACCGACTGCTGCGCCTTGGGCACCAGGTCGAGGATGTAGACGACAAATGCCGTATAGCGAATCGATGTCAATGCCAGGGTGCCGATATAGCCCAGCGCCGCCGCCAGCCAATGCTCAACCAGCGCCATCGGCAGCAGGCACAGCGCGGTCACCAGCGATGAGCCGATAATCACGCTAACCTCACCCCAGCGCCGCACCAGCCGCGGGGTCAGCAGCGCTGTGGGTACGCCGGTCAGCCGTCCAATCGCCGCGATGCTGCCGATTGTGGCAGTCGCGACCAGCAGTTGCTGATCCATATACACATTGAAGTAGACCATGGCCGTGGCGCTGCCAGCCACCTGGAAGAGGCGGATGATTGTCATAATGGCAATCAGCGTCAGCAGCGCGCGCGACCAGTTTTGCGGCTGCGCAGCTTTGCCATTGGCTTGGCGTGGCGCGGGCGTGTCAACCGGCAGCGGGCGGATGCGCCACAAGAGCAGCAGCGCCGCCAGTACCATAAGGCTGCTGGCTAGCTGCAGGGTCAATCGATAAGGCGCGGGGTGATCCAGGCTGGCTTGTAGCTGTGCAGCCAGCAGGCCGGGCAAGACGCCGCCCAATAAGCTGCCCGCGAAACCCGCCAGCGCCCAAGCCGCCGTCTTCAGTGAAAAAGCGCGGTGCTTTTGTTCCACGGCGACGACATTCAGCAAAAATGGCGCGCCATTCACAAAGAAAAACGAAAAACCCACCAGCATCAGCGCGTAGCTGCCGACCAGCCAGGCTTCCGTCAGCGACCCGGGCAAAGCTTCAGCCAAGGGCAGGCAGCAAGCGCCCAGCGCCGAAAGCGCCGCGCCCGACTTCATCATAGCTGTGTTGGAATAGCGCGCGCCCAAGATGCCGGCGGGCAGGCTGGCGGCCGCGAATGTCAGCAGCCCCGCCGCATTCACCAGCCCAATGAACTCTGTGCCATAGCCCAGCCGCAGCAAATACAAATTCAGCAGCACGGCATAGATGCCATCAACCACCATCGCCATGCCCACCAGCGCCAGCAGGAAGACGCGCGCCTGGCTGCTGAAGGCGCTGATTCGACTGTAGGGACGCGCCCAGGCTGCGCCCAAGCGGGAGGTCAGCGACACAGCGGCTAACCAGTTACCTCGAAGATCGCTTCGATCTCGACGGCGAATCCATTCGGCAACGAGGCAAAACCCAAAGCGCTGCGGGCGTGCAGCTCGCCATCATACAGCTCCCAGAACAATTCGCTGGCGCCATTGATGACCAGGTGCTGGTCGGTGAATTCAGGCATAGAGTTGACAGCGCCCAGCAGCTTGCGCGGACGTAGGTTGTTGAGCGTGCCGGTGATGGTATAGGCGGCTTTGAGCAAGTCGATGGCGCAGACGCGGGCGGCTTGCTTGCCCGTCTCTACATCCAGGTCGCGCCCCAGCTTGCCGATATAACCGGTGGAAACATGCCCGGAAACATACACCGTATCGCCGATGCGCGTGGCTGGCGCAAGCGTGCCCGAAGGCATAAAGTCGCTGAGATCAATGCCCATCGCCTGGGCTTTTTCATCGCGGGTCATGGACTGTCGCTCCTAAAATCGTGTGCTGATGAAGCGCGAATAGTATCACTGTTTGTCGCTTTGGCACAGAAGTAAGTGCAAGCAAGTTCCTTAAATCCATATTCATCAGAGAGGCACAGAGGTTTGGTGTAAGGCTTGCCCGCTACTGGTACGCAAAAAACAAGCGGAAACCCATTGCTTCCCTCTCGGTGTACTCCTTAAACTCGGCGCGCTCGGTGGTTAAGCATTTGATGCGATTGCCCTGAGAACGACTTCTGCCTCTATGTGGTGAATATAGGTTTTACAGTATCATTGCCAACCGACACGGTGTCGGTTGGCGGCTAGGCGCAAGTTGCCCCTTGCGCGCTAATGCGATTGCCTGACAGTACTTTTCGCGCAGCAGACAGAAAAAGGAATCCACAGCGCATGAAAAACATCAGTATCCTCTTCACCGCCGCTGACCGCATTGAACTGGACGAGGTCGAAAGCGATTTCCTGCCCCTGGGCGAGCACGAAGTCCTCACGCGCACGCGCTACTCGTTGGTCAGCGCGGGCACCGAGCTGGCTTGCTTGTCGGGCGTCGAAGACTGGTTCAATTTCCCAGCCACGCCGGGCTATACCTGCGTCGGCGAAGTGGTCGAGCTGGGCGCGCGCGTCGAGGGCATCGTGCCTGGCGATATGATTTACAGCTGGGGCGGCCACCGTCAGTACAATGTCGTGGATACAGCGCACACGGGCAGGCTCTGCGTCAAAGCGCCGGCGGATATGCCGCTGCATCTGGTGCCTTTCACACGCATGATCACCGTCGCTATGACGGCGCTGCGCATCTCCAGCATTGAACTTGGCGACTATGTTGGCGTGGTCGGCTTGGGGCTGGTTGGTAATTTCGCGGCGCAATTGGCAGGCTTGCAAGGCGGCGAAGTCATCGGGCTGGACTTAAGCGAGAAGCGGGTGGCGCTGGCGCAGGACTGTGGCGTGCATCATGCGTTTGCAATCGACCCTGCGACCATTTCCGAGCAAGTGGCGGAGATCACGGCGGGACAGGGGCTGACGACGCTGATTGAAGCGACTGGCAATCCACGCGCCTTGCCGGCTGCGCTGCCCCTGCTCGGGCGCTATGGCGAGGTCATCTTGCTAGGCACGCCACGCGGCGAATTTACAAGCAACTTGACCGATGCGCTGAGCTATGTGCACCTCGATGGCCGCGGCAGCCAGACCTTCAAAGGCGCGCATGAATGGCGCTATCCAGTCGCGCGCGATGCCTTTGTCAAGCATTCCATCCAGCGCAATTCCGAAATCGTCCTCGACTTGATGCGCGCGGGCAAGCTGCAAGTCAGCCCGCTGCATACCCATACCTTGCCACCGACTGAAGCCGAGAGCGCCTATCGGGGCTTGCAGCAGCATAAGGATGACTACATCGGCGTCGTCTTCGATTGGACGGCTGTCTGACGGGCGCGTCAGCGCCACGCCCCTACACCGCGCCCACGGCGAGCGGCTCGGGAAAATGTGCTATAGTCCGCTCAAAGGCAGCAGGCAAAGCGGCGAGCGCGAACATGATCATCGACACCGATATTCACCCCGTGCCGGTACATGAGCAGGTGGCGGAATACCTGGCGGAGCCCTGGCGATCACGCTACCTGCGCGGCGACCGTGGCGCGGGCCATCCCAATTATTTTAATCCCAACGGCGTCATGCGCGGCGATGCCTTGACCGAAGACGGCCGGCGCATTGAGCGAGCCCCCGATACCATGGCGCGCTACTTCCTGGATGAATACGCCATCGACTACGCGATTATGAACCCCGCCGAAGCTATGGAACATTGCGTCTCGCCCGATGCCCACTATTCCGCCGCGGCTTTGTCCGCCGTCAACGAGCACTTCGTGCAGGACTGGCTGCCCGCTGACCCGCGCTACCTGGCTTCGATCACCATCGCCTTCAGCAATATCGAGCTGGCTGTCAAAGAGATCCACCGCCTGGGCGAGCATCCGCGCGTCGTCCAGGTGCTGATGGCCAGCGGCTCGCCATTCCCGCTCGGGCACAGCTACTTCCACCCCATTTATGCCGCCGCCGCCGACCACGACCTGCCTGTTGCCATTCATCCGGGCTTGGAAGGTGTGGGCATCGCCGGCAGTGGCGGCACAGCCGGCATGGTCGCCAATTACCTGGAATGGCACACGCTGCTGGCGACTTCGTATATGACGCAGTTGGTCAGCCTGGTGGTCGAAGGCGTCTTTGAGTTATTCCCCAGCCTGCGCTTTGTCCTGGTGGAGGGCGGCGTGGCGTGGCTGCCGGCGCTGATGTGGCGGCTGGACAAGAACTGGAAGGCGCTGCGCTCGACGACGCCTTGGCTCACCCGCAAGCCCAGCGAGATCATCCAGGAGCATATCCGGCTGACCACACAGCCAATCGAAGAGCCGGAAGACAAGCGCCACTTTCACCAAACCCTGGAGATGTTCGCCGCTGAGCGCATGTTGATGTTTTCCAGCGACTACCCGCATTGGGATGGCGACACGCCCGACTTCGCCATGCGCCAGCTCGCGCCCGAATTGCGCGAAGCGGTGATGTATCGCAATGCGCTGGACGTCTTTAATCTGGAGGCGCGCGCAAATGGCAGCTAAGGCACCTTATTTTGTAGCAAAAAAAAGCCAATTGCCGGTGGGCGGGCGGCTGCTCATTGAGGCGGCGGGCAAGTCCATCGGCGTATTTAATACCGGCGCGCAGATCGTCGCCGTGTTGAACCTGTGCCCGCATGAGTTTGCGCCCGTCTGCAAAGGACGCCTAGGCGGCACGACCCTGCCTAGCCAGCCTGGCGAGTTCATCTGGGGGCGCGAGAACGAAATCCTGCGCTGCCCCTGGCACGGCTGGGAGTTCGATCTGCATACCGGCGACTGCCTGACCGACCGCCGCAAGCTGCGCCGCTTCCCCGTCGTCCTGCGCGAAGATGCCATATATGTGGTGGTCTAGCCCCAAGCACAGCCGATGAGCGCCAAAGTTACTATCAAAGAGATCGCCCGCCGGGCTGGCGTCGGCACCACCACGGTCAGCCGCGTGCTCAACGACCACCCGTACGTCAGCGCCGAGAAACGCCAGCGCGTTGAAGCCGCCATCGCCGCCCTGGATTATCGCCCGTCGCAGACCGCCCGACACCTGCGTGGCAGCTCCTCTGGCTTGCTGGGCTTCTTGACCGATGATGTGGCCACCACGCCCTACGCGGTCGACATCATCCGCGGCGCGCAAGATGTCGCCTGGGCGCACAAAATGGTGCTGCTGGTAACCGATAGCGGCGGCGATGAACGGGTCGCTGAAGCGGCTGTCGCTGTCTTCCACGAGCGCGAAGTCGAAGGCATCATCTTCGCTGCCATGTATCACCGTCCCGTCACCCTGCCGCGCGGGCTGAGTGGCTTGCCGACTGTGCTGGCGAACTGCTACCTGGAAGACAGAAGCGCCCCGGCGGTGGTGCCCGATGAGTTCGACGGCGGCTATCATGCGGCTTGCGCAGCCATCCAAGCCGGGCACAGTCGCATCGGCTTTATCAACTTGTGGGAAGAAGACGAATCCAAGACGCCGCCTTACCCAGCCATTTATGGACGGCTGCAAGGCTACAAAAAAGCGCTGGCAGACCATGACCTGCCGTTTATCGAGGAGCTGCTGCGCTTCACCAACCAGACTCCGCGCGAAAATTATCGTCATACCCGTGAGCTGATGGCGCTGCCCGAGCCGCCCAGCGCGATATTCTGTGGCAATGACAAGGTCGCCATGAATTGTTACAGCGCGCTGGCGGAGTTGGGCTTGCGCGTGCCAGCAGATGTGGCTGTCATCGGCTTTGACAACATCGCGCATATCAGCGAAGGCTTGCTGCCGCCGCTGACGACCATGCAGCTGCCGCATTATGAGATGGGGCGCTGGGCGGCGCGCTACCTGATGCAAAATCGCGGCTGCGCGCTGAAGCCGGTGCAGGTTGCGCTGCCTTGCCCCTTGGTGCGGCGCGGCTCGGTGTAGGCAGATGCGCTATAATCACGCTATTGCGGACGGACACGGAGAAAACAGCCATGCCTTTCAACATCAAGCAGCGCGGCAAATTGACCTACTATTACGAGGGCGATGAGCCCGTGCTTTCCAATATGGTCGTGGAAACCCTGCCCGATGGCGACCTGCGCATCTGCTTCAGCGGGCTGACGGGCGGCTACTCGGCGGCGGGCATCCTGGGGCTGGACGAAGTGCCGCAGATGGACCCGGATACAGAGATACCGTTGGTCTTCGCATGTTGGGAATTGTGGCTGCGCGAGGCGGGCATTTGCGATTCGATCGCGGAGGTCGATTTCATTGAAGTGCATGCCTTTGGCACGCAGCCCAAAGCGCCCAACCCGCTGCTGGATGCGGCTGGCTTCCAAGCCGAGTTGAGTCGTCTGCGCAGCGCCTATGCCCGCGCCTACCGCGACTGGTTCAAGGCAAATTGCCCGGACCGCGGCGTACCGGCGCGCTTCACCGTGCATGTGGTCGATGTGCCCGACCAAGCCGCCAGCTATGAATTTTATGCGGTGGGCTTGCTGCAGCGGAGTTTGGAAAGCGCGCCGTAATCAAACCTCCAGAACGAGGGAAGGCGCATCTTTCCAGCGCTTATGATTTTTTGGCGCTGGCGGCAATTCATGGTATAGTCAGGTCAACATGGCTGCGAAATTTGACAGAATCGGGGGGGGGTAAGATCATAAGCGAATTGTAATTTTCTCTGCCCAACATACATATCAACGAATCGAGGTGAACCATGCTTTCCAGCAAGAAATTGATTGTGTTGCTCGCGCTGTTCACACTGCTGATTGGCTCTGCGGCTATGGCGCAGGACGACGGCTTAAAGCTCACCGGCTGGCCCTATCAGGTCGATGTTGTAACCGAGAATCTCGGTCGCTTCACCGACCAGTACGGTTGGGACGCCGAGTTCCTGCCCTTCCCCAGCAACGAGTACCGCGACAAGATGGTCGCCAGTTTTGTGGCTGGCACCGAGTTTGATGTCGCTTATGTCCGCGACAGCTACCTGGCGGAATGGGCGGCTGCTGGCTGGATCCAACCAATCACCGGCTTGGAAGGCGCGGAAGAGCTGCTTGCCGACCTGCCGCAAGGCATCATCGACCAGATGTCCTTTGAAGGCGAGGTTTATGGCTTGCCTTATTATTCCGGCGTCCAGACCCTGGCTTACAACGCCGCGCACCTGGAAGCGGCTGGCATCATGTCGCCACCCGAAACCTGGGACGAAATGCTGCAACAGGCGCAGATGATCAAAGACGCCGGCATCGTCGAATACCCGATCTTTATGTCCGTGCGCAGTGGCGAGAATTACCTGCTGCGCGAATGGGAGACCTTGACCGCCGCCCGTGGTGGCAAGCTCTTTGACGACGACTTCAACCCGCTCTTCCAGGAAGAGGGCAGCGCGGCTTGGGAAGCGCTGGATTGGCTGACCACCGGGCTGGACATGGGCGTGATCGACCCGGCGTCGCTCACCAATGATGATCCTGGCTTGCTCTTGGCGGCTGGCACCTCGACCTTCCAAACCACCACCGACTATGCCCTGAAAGCCATGAATGACCCCGAACAGTCCATGGCGGCTGGCGACATCAAGAATGCGCTCATCCCCGGCACCGACGAAGTACGCAGCGGCACCTGGGGCTATGTGCGCCTCTACGCCATCACCAACAACACGCAGGACAAGGACGCTGCCTGGCAGCTGGTGCAGTTCCTCGGCGGCAAGGACGCGACCGGCGTCTATTATGTGCCTAAACGTTGGGCGCTGGAGTTTGGACTGGGCTTCTCGCCCGCGCCGCTCTATGAAGACGAAGAGGTGCGCAACTCCATCTCCGGCTGGATTGATCCCGACCTGCTCAGCGAGCAATCCGAATACGCCATCTCCCGCCCCTATCGCTTTGTGCCTTATTTCTCGGATTGGGAGATTGGCAGTTGGGGTCCGCTGCAAGCCGCCATCCTCGGCGATGCGGACAAGGGACAAGTCTTGGCTGACCTGGCTGAGGAATGGAACGACCTGCGCGAAGAGTGGGAGTAGCAGCCCACACTAGCGATTGAATACGCGGGCGACTCACTGCGAGTCGCCCTGCGCTGGTCATTTGAGGAGTGATTCCTGTGCAAGCCGATACCGCAGGTCCGCGCAAAGAGATGTCACAGGGCATGTTGGCAGTGCTATTCAGCGCGCCGGCTGTGCTCATCATTGCCTCAACCATCCTGGTGCCCTTTGGCATTGCCGTCTTCCTCAGCCTGCACCGCTGGAATCTAAAGCGGCCCGGACGCGAAAAATTTATCGGCTTGGAAAATTACATTGACTGGCTGGGTGATTCCGACTTTTGGGGACCGCTGCAAACAACCATCACTTTCGCTATCGGCTCGGTGGTGGTCATTCTCGTCGTTTCTTTGCTGGTCGCGCTGCTGCTGAATGAAGAGTTCCCGGGCCGCGGGGTCTTGCGCGCCATGCTGCTCATCCCCTGGGCAATCCCCTCGGTAGTCAACGCCCTGCTGTGGAAGTGGCTGCTCAACCCGCAATATGGCTTGGTCAACGCGGTCGCGCTCGAACTGGGCATCATCACCGAATACCAGAATGTGCTCGGCAGCATGCCCAGCGTGATGATCTGGCTCATCATCGCCTATGCCTGGATTCACATTCCGCTGGCGACCTTGCTGCTGCTTTCGGGCTTGCAGACCATCCCGGACGACATCTACGAATCGGCTATCGTGGATGGCGCGGGCATCTGGCAGCGCTTCGCCTTCATCACTTTCCCCTTGCTGCGCCCCATGCTGTCCATCGTCATTATTTTTGAGATGATCTTCGCCTTAAAAGTCTTTGATATCATCTTTGTGCTAACCGCCGGTGGTCCCGCCAACGCCACCAATGTCCTGGGCTGGCAAATCTACACCGAGACCTTCCGCAAGCTGGATTTTGGCGCGGGCAGCTCCATCGCCATGCTACTGGGCGCGATTACGCTGGGGCTTGCCATTATCTTTTATGTCTTCCTGGACCGCGGGAGGCAAGTGGAATGAAGCAACACGCGCGCATCCGCCTGGTCGTGATTTATGTTTCAGCCGCTGTGCTGATGATAGGCACTGTGGGGCCTTTCCTGTGGCTGGTCAGCTCCAGCTTTCAATACGAGCGGCAATTGCTGAGCAGACCGCCACAATGGCTGCCCAACCCGGTCGTGCTGGATAGTTACCGCGAGATATTCGAGGGCGCGTTGCTGGGCGAAGAATCGGGCGTGCCTTATCAATCGCGCATCTTCCTGCGCAGCTTTGGCAACAGCTTCCTGGTGGCGGGCAGCGTGGCGGCTATCGCGGTGATGGCGGGGGCGTATGCGGCTTATCCGCTGGCGCGCCTGGATTTTCGCGGTCGCAGCACCTTGCTCTTCGGCATCTTGGCCAGCCGCCTGATACCCGGGCTATCGCTGGCTATCCCTATCGTGCTTGTCGCCAGGCAAATCGGCATGAGCGACCGCATCATCACCTTGGTCTTCATCAACCTGTCGTTCATCCTGCCGTATGTGATCTGGCTGCTGCAATCCTATTTCAAGAGCATCCCCATGGAGCTGGAGGACGCCGGGCGCATCGATGGCTGCAGCCGCCTGCAAGTCGTAAATCGCATCATCCTGCCGCTGGCGCTGCCCGGCTTGACCTCCGCCGCTATCCTTGCCTTCATGCTGTCCTGGGGCGAGTTCCTCTTTGCCTTGCTGCTGGCGGAGACGCCGGCTTCGTATACCAGCACCGTAATCGTGTCGCTCTTCGCCACCGATGTCGATGTGAACTATGTCAGCATCATCACGGCGGGCGTCATCTCGGTAATCCCGCCTATCTGCTTCGCCTTGATCTTCCAACGTTTCATCATCAGCGGGCTGCTGTCCGGCTCGCTGAAGGGCTGAGCGCTAGCCTTCTTCTCCCACGACGACCAAGCCAGCGCCGACACGCCGTCCCCAGGGGCTCGGGCTCGCCTCGGCAGCCGCCGCCCCAACTTTGTACTGCGCCAGTTTCGCTTCGTCGAATGAAATCCCGTTGCCCGGCGAATCCCCCAGCACGATATGCCCGTCTTCCACGCGGCTGTCATGCGTAAAGACGACATCGCGCCCGGCATCGACTACTTCCATCCAGATGTGGTTGGGCAGGACGGCGGCGAAGTGCGCTAAAAAATTGCCCGGGCAATTCATCACCGAGACGGGCAGGTCGAAGCCATCCGCCATCTGCGCGACCCGCCACGCGCCGGTGATGCCGCCTGTGCCGACGCCTATCTGCAAAATGTCGGCTGCGCGCGCCGCAATCAAGGGGCGGAAATCAGCGGCATCGTCCAGGTTTTCGCCCGTCGCCACTGCCGCATTGACCGCGTCTGACACCTTGCGCAAACCCGCCACATCCCAGCGCCGCGCCGGTTCTTCTGCCCAAAATAGTTCGTAATGCCGCTCGAAATAGCGAATATGCTGGATGGCTTGCTTGGGTGACCAGTATTCGTTGGAGTCGATCATCAGCAGGGGCGTCTTGCCAGCGCTGGCCAGGGCATCACGCATAATAGATATGCGTCGCAAATCGTGTTCCCGGTCCAAGCCGACCTTCAGCTTGCCAGCATAGATGCCGCGCGCCGCCTGTTTTTGATAGAACGCGCCAATTTCTTCATCGCTCAAGCACAGGTCGATGCCACTGGCATAAGCGCGCACAGTCGGGCTGGACGCGCCCAGGCACTGCCAGAGGGGCTGCCCGTTGGCTTTGGCTTTGAGGTCCCACAGGGCGACATCCAACGTACCGATGACATCAGTGATTGCGCCGCGGTTGCCGCCCTTGAATGCAAAATCCGCCATGCGCTGCCACAAGCCGATGACGCCGCGCGGGTCCTGCCCAAAGAGCAGCTCGCGCGCCATGCTTTCGATCGCCCACGCTTGCCCGGGATTGCCCAGCGCCATCCCCGTCAAGCCAGCATCGGTATGCAAAAAGACCGCCAGCCCGGCATAAAGCGAACGCCCGCGAGGGTTGTTGGCATCGCCAATTGCCCGCGACATCTCATGCTGGAAGGCGCTTGTGCGGATATTGGTGATTTTCATATTCTCCCTGCTTCAACATATATTGAACATCCGAATCTTGATTCACCACAGAAATAAATGCAAGCAAGTCGTGCGATTTACCTCTGTGCGCTCTGCGTCTCTGTGGTGAATAGTTTGACGACAAACGGCGGGGGCTTGCCGCGTCTGTGGCTGTGGTTACAATAGCGCCATATTTTGACAAAGCCGCCAGCGCGAGAGCCCTTCATGCGCAATCGCTACTTTTCTAGCCAGCCCGATACCCAGCGCGCCGCCGCCGAGCTATACGCGAGCGCCAAAGACCTGCCGCTGGTCTGCCCGCATGGCCATGTGGATCCGCGCCTTTTCGCCGACCCCGACTACCAATTTGGCAGCCCGGTCGACCTGCTGATTATCCCCGACCATTACATTTTTCGTATGCTCTATTCGCAGGGCATCGCGCTAGGCAGGCTGGGCATCCCGACGCTGGACAGCGCGCCAATCGAAAGCGACCACCGCGTTATCTGGCAGTTGGTCTGCGATCATTGGCATCTCTTCCGCGCCACGCCAACCGGCATCTGGATACGCGATGCGCTGGCGGATGTCTTTGGCATCACGCTGAAGCTGAACAGCGCCAATGCCATGACCATCTATGACCAAATCGCCGCGCAGCTAGCCAGCCCTGCATTCCGTCCGCGCGCCTTGTACGAGCGCTTCAATATCGAAGTCTTGGCCACCACCGACGCCGCTACCGACAGCCTGCAGCAGCATATCGCCATCCGCGAATCGGGCTGGGACGGGCGCATTATCCCCACTTTTCGCCCCGATGCCGTGGTCAATATCGATGCCGACTGGCGCGACAATATCGAGCGGCTGGGCGAGGCGGCTGGCAGAACCGTGCATGATTACGCCAGCTATATCCAGGCGCTTGAAGACAGGCGCGCCTTCTTCCAATCGCTGGGCGCGACCGCCACCGACCACGCCGCCTTATCAGCCTATACCGAAGCCCTGCCTGCCCACAGCGCCGAAACCATCTTCCAGCGGGCGCTAAAAGGCGCGGAATCCAGCGACGATGCCCGCCGCTTCACCGGGCACATGCTGCTGGAAATGGCGCGGATGAGCAGCGAAGACGGGCTGGTGATGCAGCTTCACATCGGCTCGTGGCGCAATCACAACCCCGCCGTGTATGCGCGGCATGGGCGGGATATGGGCGCGGACATGCCCACCAGCAGCGAATTCACCCGCAACCTGAAGCCGCTGCTCGACCGCTTCGGCAACCACGGCAAGCTGCGGCTGGCGCTCTTCAACCTGGACGAAACTACGCTCAGCCGCGAGCTGGCGCCTCTGGCTGGGCATTACCCCATCCTGCGACTGGGGCCACCCTGGTGGTTTTATGATAGCTGGCTGGGCATCATGCGCTTCCTGGATGCCGTGGTCGAGACAGCCGGCATCTATAACCTGGCTGGCTTCAACGATGATACGCGCGCCTACCCCAGCATCCCCACCCGCCACGATGTCTGGCGGCGGGCTTGCGCGCAATGGCTGGCTGAACAATTGCTGCGCGGCTTCATCGATGACGAAGACGCCTATGACATGATGCGCGCGCTAGCCTATGACCTGGCGAAAGAAACCTATAGTTTGTGATGGACGGGACGGGCAGTGGGAAGTAGCTGGCGGCGCACTGTCAAGATGATGTAGCAGCTCGCTCGGGGATTGTTACCTCCGCCAGCTGCTGCATTTCGGGGATCCAATCTTCATTGTCGCGCCAAACCTGCCGTTCGCCCGTCTGCGCATTATACACCACAGCCATGAGCCGATAGTCGCCGGCGGGCAGGTCGGCAAGCTCGAAGATAGGCTGGCGCATGTCGCTCAAGCTCCAGGTCGGCAGGTCAATCTGGGCGTGGCTGCGCCAGTCGGCATCAATCAGTTGGAACGAGATATTGTGAGACTGTGGGTCGGCGTCTGCAGCAGGCTGCCATGCGCCTGTGAAGAGCAGTCGGGTCTCGTCATGGACTGCGCCATAGTGCAGGTAGGCACCGGTATCGGTGTTATATGTCGCTTTCGGCTGCGTATCGCATTGCAGGCTCTTCCAGCGGTAGGTATACAGATCGACCTTGTTGGGAAAAGCCTGTATGCCGCAGGCTTCATAGTTATATTTGTCCAGCGTCTCCCTGACAACCGCCATGTCGGAAGGGTCGGTTACGCCGCGCTGGAATAATATCCAATAGCCAGGTGTTTCCAGTACACTGCCACCGATGCGCTCGTCGATATCCCGTGTGTTGCGGCTATGCATGTCAAGTCCGTATTGTCCAAAGAAGTGACTATAGAGAAGTCTTAGCGATTTGTCCAAATAGTTATACTTTGCGCCAAATGAAATTCCCACCAGTTTTTCATTCGTTTGCAGAGCATATCGGCTGACCAGGTGCCAAGGGACGTCCGTGTAGGATCTCACGCGGACCGGAGCGATCGTCTGCCAGTCCGCGGTTGCGAGATAATGTATCCCGGCGACCATCCAGAGCAGCGCCGCCACCAGACCAAGCCACCTGCGCAACCGATAGAGCGCATAGAAGCTAGC
>VXNO01000108.1 GCA_009840575.1 Chloroflexota bacterium
ATATTCCTCTTCGTCTGGTGGGGTCTTTGTTGTTATTACTATTTAGGTTTCGCCGAACATCGCTCACAACCCCCGCGCGCCGCCCCCGCGCCGCTTCCCAGCCGACGTGGATTTCGCCATGCGGGTCGCCGTCTTTCTCACGATACCAGGCGGGGATGCGATGCCCCCACCACAACTGGCGGCTGATGCACCAGTCCTGGATATTCTCCAGCCAGTGGAAATAGACTTTTTCAAAGCGCTCTGGCACGATTTTGATGCGTCCATCACGCACCGCCGCCAGCGCTTTATCCGCCAGTGGCTGGATGCGCACATACCATTGCACGCTCATCATCGGCTCGACGACTTCGCCACCGCGTTGGCTGCGCGGGATGCGCGTCTGGTAGGCTTCGGTTTTGATGGTCAAGCCAGCCACTTGCATATCGCGCCACAGCCGCTCGCGACAGGCGTAGCGATCCAAGCCCGCGTAAGGTCCCGCTTGCTCGGTCATGCTGGCGTCTTTGTTTAGCACATTAATCAGCGCCAGCCCGTGCTTTTGCGCCAGCTCATAATCGTTGAAATCGTGCGCGGGCGTAACTTTCAGCGCGCCGCCGCCGAACTCGCGGTCGACATATTCATCGGCGATGATGGGGATGCGTCGCCCCAACATCGGCACCAGCGCATGTTTGCCAATGAGATGCTGATAGCGCGCGTCATCGGGGTGCACCGCCAGCGCCGTATCGCCCAGGATGGTCTCTGGGCGCGTGGTCGCCACCGGCAAGAAATCGCCATTTTCCAGCGGATAGCGGAATGTATAGAGCATAACTTCTTCTTCGCTCATCTCGACTTCCAGGTCGCTGACAGCGGTTTTTAAGCCCGGGCTCCAGTTGACCAGGCGCGGTCCGCGATAAATCAGCCCTTGCTCCCAGAGCGTGATGAAAGCCTGGCGGACGGCTGTCGATAGCCCGTCATCCAGGGTAAAGCGCTCGCGGCTCCAATCACAGCTTGCGCCCAGCCGCCGCAGTTGCCGGGTGATTGCCCCGCCTTGTTCTTCTTTGTACTGCCAGGTGCGCGCCAGGAATTCTTCGTAGCCGACTGCTTCGCGGCTCGTGCCTTCATCGCGCAGCAGCTTCTCGACTTGCAGCTGCGTGGCGATGCCGGCGTGGTCGGTACCGGGCAGCCACAAAGCCGCTTTGCCGCGCATCCGTTCATAGCGGATCATCAGGTCTTCCAGCGCGGTGAAGAGCGCGTGCCCTATATGCAGGCTGCCGGTTACATTGGGCGGCGGCATGCTGATGACAAAGGGCTCGGCAGCGGCACCAGCGGCTTCGGGCTGGAAGTAGCCGCTGGCTTCCCAATGTTTGTAGATGCGCGCCTCGGCTTCGCCGAAGTCGAAGTTGCGCGGCATGCCTGTCTCTGCTATGGCTTTCATCCCATTGTCCTTTGCTCATCCTGTCAGCGCCAAAACAAAACGCCTTCCATCCCCATGACAAGGACGAAAGGCGTGCTTCCGCGGTCCCACCTTGCTTCAGGAAGCGGCTGCTTCCTGCGCTCGAAGCGCGATGACGGGCGCGAACCGACCCGAGTCTACTGGCTGGCGCGTTCTTTCGGGCGACTCCCGGGCGACTTTCGGCATCCTCGCGCTAGCGGGCTTGCAGCCAATGGCCCGCCTCTCTGCCGCGCTAGGAAATGCCTACTCCTCCCGATCAGCATCTTTGGCTATTCAGTTGCGCGTTCCAAGCCACCCATGGGACTTGAACCCATAACCTATCGCTTACGAAGCGATCGCTCTGCCAATTGAGCTAGGGTGGCGCTACCCACAACAGTAGCAAGCCTCGTCGCGAGGTTCAAGACCGAAGTGATAGGAGTAAGTGCAGGTAAGTAATGAGACTCTAGAATGCCCATTTTACCCCCACCTCAAACCCTCCCTCAAAATGAGGGAGGGGCTTTAATACTACGGAATCGCTGGAAAAACTCCCCTTCCCTCGTTCTGGGGGCAAGGGACCGGGGGATGGGGGCTGTAGTCGCAAGACTTACTTGCACTTACTGGGGAAATGAAGCGGCAGGGTGAATTGAAGCGCGGGCGGCAAACTGCTACAATAGAATTGGCGTCCGCGTGCAAGTCGGTGGGCGCGCTGTCAGGAGCAAACACCATGGACATCAATCAACTTGCCAGCTTGATCGAGTGGCTCGATGAACAACGCCGCCAAGACAAAGCGACCATCAACGCCCTCGAGCAGCGCCTCGAGCAGCAGTCAGAAGCGGTGGGGCTGGTGCAGCGGCGGGTCAATTCGGTGGAATCAGACCAAGCGATTATCCGCCAGGAAGCCATGCCGGCGCAGCGCGAACACGATATTATCGAGCAACTGCGCGCCGATATGGAGCAGATGCTGGCGCATGCTGAAGCGCGCCGCCTCACCGCCGAGCGCGAAACAGAACGCCGGCTGGAGCTGCAACGGGAAAACTTCCAGCGGGCTCTCCGCGAACTAACGGTCAAAGCCGAACGGGTTGAGCGGCAACTGGGCAATATCAGCGACCTGCAATCCGAGGGCGACCGCCTGCAGAATGCCATGCGCATCCTCAACCAGGAAATGGAAGACCTGAGCAAGCAACTGGAAGCGCCCGACAGGCGGCTGGCTTTCCTCGAAGAACAACGCCGTTCGGATGCGCGGCGGCTGGCGGAGATCGAAACCGACCTGCCCGAATTCAAAAAATCGGTCGACGGCATCTCGCCCAAGCTGAGCCTCATCGAAGACATGACGCTGCGCAATGAAAGGCGCTTGCAAGATATCGGCAACACCGAGCGCGAACGGCGCGAACAAATCCAGCAGTTCATCGACCAGCAGCAGCTTTTGTCGCAACAGCGCGACCAACAAGTGGCGGAACTGCAGAGTCGCTTTGGCAGCCAGGACGACGACCTGCAACGCTATATCGAGCGTTTTGAAGTGTGGGCGGGCGCGTATCGGGAGATGAAACGAATCATCGACGACTTCAACCGCATCGGCGACCGGCTGGAGCGGCGCATTGGCGAGGGCGCGGAGTTGCAGCGGCTCAGCGAAGAGCGCTTCCGGCAAGAGTGGAATGACTGGCGCGCTGACGATCAAAAGCGCTGGAAGCAATTAACCCTCTCCAGCGACGAAGTCTGGCGCAACCATGACCGCGAATTCACGACCTTCATCAAGCGCATCGATCGGCTGGAAGCCTCTCTGCCGAGCCTGCGCAACGATATTGAGCGGCTCTGGCAATTGGAGCGGGCTCGCGCCGAGCTTTACCGCGACCGTTACCAAGCCATGCTGCTGCAATACGATGCCCGGCAGGCGGGCGCCAGCCCCGAAAATCACCTCGCCAGCCGCAACCGGCCGGGCGAATAGCTCCATGCGCGTCATCGGCACAGCCGGGCATGTCGACCATGGCAAATCAAGCCTGGTTGAGAAGCTGAGCGGCATCCACCCCGACCGCCTCGCTGAAGAGCAAAGCCGCGGCTTAACGATTGACTTGGGATTTGCCTGGCTGGAGCTGCCCAACGGCGAGACTGTGGGCATCGTCGATGTGCCCGGCCACCGCGATTTCATCGAGAATATGCTGGCGGGCGTCGGCGGCATCGATGCGGCGCTGCTGGTCATCGCTGCTGACGAAGGCATCATGCCCCAGACACGCGAACACTTGTCTATCCTGCGCTTGTTGGACATCCGCAAGCTCATCGTCGTCATTAGCAAGATCGACCTGATAGACGATGAAGAATGGCTGGAGCTGGTGCAACTGGAAGCCGAAGACCTGCTAGCGGAATCGGAGCTCGCGGGCGCGCCTATTGTGCCGGTCAGCGCGCAGACCGGCGCTGGCATCGAGCGGCTGTTGGACGAATTGAGCGCTTTGCTGGCGGGCTTGCCGGAGCGTGTGGACAGTGGACAGCCGCGCCTGCCTATCGACCGCGTCTTCGTCGTCAGTGGCTTTGGCACAGTCGTAACCGGCACCTTGATGGGCGGCGCGCTTTCGGTCGGGGATGCGCTCGTCGCGCAACCGGGCGAACACAGTGGGCGCGTCCGCGGCTTGCAAAGTTATAAACGCGATGTGCAGACGGCGCTGCCGGGCAGCCGCGTGGCGGTCAATATCGCTGGCATCAACAAGTCCGATATCAAACGTGGCGCTGTGTTGGCGCGGCCCGGTCGCTTGCAGCCCACCCTGCTGGCTGACGCGCATTTCACCATGCCCGCTGATAGTGAGGGCATTTTGGAGCACAATACCGAGGTCAAGTTCTTCTGCGGGGCGGCTGAGGCGTTGGCGCGGCTGCGGCTTTTGGATGCGGATTCGCTCGCCGCGGGCGAAAGCGGCTGGCTGCAAATCCGCCTGCGCGAGGCGCTGCCACTGACGCGCGGCGACCGCTTCATCCTGCGTGTGCCATCGCCAGCGCGGACGATTGGCGGCGGCATCATCGTCAATGCCCAGCCGGGCAAACGTTATAAACGCATGCAGCCACAGATTCTTGACGAGCTGGACGCGCGTCTGCACGGCTCCCTTGGCGAACAACTGGCGATAGCCGCCCGCGCCCGCGAACCGAAATCGCCCACGGACCTGGCGGCGCAGCTAGGATTCTCCACAGCGGAAATGCAAGTTGCGCTGGCTGAGGCGCTGGTGGCGGACTTGCTGCGCGAGCTGCCAGGCTTGGGCATCTGGGCTAGCGATTCCTGGCGGCGGCTGGTGCAGCGAATGCTCGCCGAGTTGGGACGCTACCACAGCGCCAACCCGCTGCGACTCGGCATGTCGCGCGCGGAGCTGGGCAGTCGCTTGCGCATTAAGCTGCCGCTGCTGGATACCGTCATCACCGATGAAGCTGAGCTGACTATCGAGAATGGATTCGTCCGCGCGCAGTCGCACAGCATCCGCTTCAGCCACGAGCAGGAAGCGCGAATCGACCGCTTGATGACCGCGCTGGAAGTCGCGCCCTATTCTCCGCCGACTATCAGCGAGATGAACGGGCTGGCTGGCGAGGCGGTGGTGCGCGCCTTGCTGGACTTGCGGCGGCTGGTGCAGGTCAGCGACAGCATCGCCTTCGCCGCGGCTGACTATGCCAGGCTGGTGGCTGCCATCCGCGCGCATATCGAAGCGCATGGCGAGATCGACGCCAAGACCCTGCGCGACCAATTCGGCAGCTCACGGAAATACGCCATCCCCCTGCTGGAACGGCTGGATGCGCAAGGCATCACCCGGCGGGTCGGCGATGCGCGCGTGCCAGGCGCGAGCTTCTGACGGCAGCTTAATCAGCCAGCGCCGTCATGAAGCCGCCCACAAAGGCATCCCCCAAGCCGATGGTCGTGGGGTAGGTTGGCGCGACTGTCGCCACCGGTACACAGCAAGTATCGTCCCGGCTGGCGTGGATAGCCTCTGCAAAATGCGCGTTGGCTGGGCTGGGCGGGCGCGCTTGCATCGCCTGATAATCCACCAGGGTCCAGTCATCACCGTGGCAATAGCGCGTCGTCGCCACAGTGACGCCGGCTCGCAAAGCCGAATCGTACCTTTTAGCTCCGCCGCCATGCGCCAGCGCCCAGCGATTTGTATGCAGCACCAGGGTCTTGGCGGGGATGCGCCCCTGCAGCCAGTCCAGCGCCGGCAGGATTGCCTGCGCATCGTCCAGCGGGATGCGCGCGCCGAGCTGTTCAGCCAGTTCGTCTTCGTTCATGCTGTAGACATCCAGCCGGGAAACCAGCTGAGTCTGCAAAATGCGGCGAAATTTGGCATCGAAATAGCCACCATCTTCACAGAAAAGAACCGCTTCCGCCGGCAACTTTTGCAGCATTTCACTCAGGTTCTCCAGACGCGCAATCAGCAGGTCTGCGCTTTGCATGGCATTAAAGCCAGAAACCAGCAAAGCCCGCGCATTCGTCAGCAGGTCCGCGAAGTCGGCATTCAAGCGCATGGTGATGTTGTCGGCGTTGCAGTGATAAATCAGCCGGTTGGCGGCTGGCGCAACGATATGAATGTCATTCGCCTGTATCGTCGCGCCGCGGGCATATTGCACAATCAAATGCGGATAGTGGCTGTCGCGTCGGTTGCTGCAGACCCAGGGGCAAGCTGCGGGCAGCAACTGGCGGATTTCATCGTTAATGGAAACCAGGTGCAAGGCAGCGGTGTGACCCAGCTTGCCCATGGCGATAGCTGCGCGCGGGGGGCTGCCGCCCAAGCTGATTTTCCTCTGGAAGCGGCTGGCGAAATGCTCAATCAGACCGCTATGCGCGACGAATCGTTCGCCGCCGCGCCCCGTCTGGACGAAGCGCAATATCGAGATGAGCAACTCGCGCTCGTTGGTGATGGCGCGCTCGCCAGCCAAGTCCGCAGCAACAATCGCATAGTCAGCGACAAGGTTGTTGATGGTCTCGGCATCCCAGGCGATCTCAAGATCGACATTGTTGCCGAAGCCCAGGGCGATGCGCTGGCTCAATACAAAGCCGCTTTTCCCGTCGTGCTGAAGAGGTCGAACTTCTGGCGGCAGACAACTTTCATCGCCGCGATGCACTCCGGATAGATGCTGCTCGGCTCACGCAGGATGGGGTCGGCTAACACTTCACGGGCTTTGCGATAAAAAGCGCTCTTCATATCCGCGGAGATATTGATTTTGTTGATGCCCAAAGCAACCGCCTGGGCGATTTCTTCATCCGGGTTGCCCGAGCCGCCGTGCAGCACCAGTGGTGTATCCACGATGGCGCGGATATCCCGCAGCAGGTCCAGGCGGATCTCCGGCTTCATATCTTTGGGATACAAGCCATGCGATGTCCCGATTGATACCGCCAGTGTATCGACCTGGGTGGCATCGATAAAATGTTTGACTTCTTCGGGTTTGACAAAGATGACTTCTTCCGCGCCCGCTTCCGCCTCTTCATCCAGCTCGCCGATGGTGCCCAGCTCGCCTTCCACCGAGATATTAACCAGGTGCGCCAGCGTGGTAACTTCGCGGCAGGCGGCGATATTTTCTTCCAGAGGCAATTCCGACGCGTCAATCATCACCGAGGTGAAGCCAGCGCGGATGGCGGTCATAATTTGCTGCATGGACGAGCCGTGATCCAGATGAACCACTACCGGCACAGTCGCATCAATCGCCGCTGCCAGCGCCATTTGGACAAAAGCTGTGCCGACAAAAGCCAGCTCATCGGGATGAATGGCGATGATGACGGGCGCTTGCGCCTCTTCGGCGGCTTCCAGCGCGCCGCGTAGCAACATGCTGCTGCTGATGTTGTAGGCGGGCACGGCGAAATTGTGGGCGCGGGCAACGGACAGCAAGTCTTTCATATTGAGTAGCATGGCGGGGATAGTCTCCGGTAATGGACAAATGGCAACTCAGCCTTTGATGGAACCAGCCGACATGCCGGCGATGAAGTAGCGCTGGAAGAGCAGGAACAATATCAACACGGGCAGCGAGCCCAGCACGCTCAATGCCATCATCTGGTTCCATTCAAAAGAATGCTGACCCATCAACAAGTGTATGCCAATTGGCACAGTACGCATATCGTTGGTGCGCGTCAAGGTCAGAGCAAACAAGAATTCGTTCCAAGCCAGCATAAAGGTATAGACGCCGACAGAGACGATGCCCGGCAGGGAAATCGGCACTAGGATGCGCCAGAGCGTTACAAAGCTGCCGCCGCCGTCAATCATCACCGCCTCGTCCAGGTCACGCGGCAGGGTATTAAAATAGCCGGTCATCATGATGATGGCATAGGAAAGCGTGAAGACCATATAGGTCAGTACCAGCGCCGCATAGGAATTATACAAACCCAGCCAGACGATCAGCCCAAAATAGGGGATCATCAGTGTGATCGGCGGCACCGATTGCACGCCGATGATGAGCAAAGTGAAGACGCGCTTGAAACGGAAGTCGTAACGGCTGAAGCTGTAGCCAGCTAGGATGCTCGTTACGACGGTGCAGATGGTTACAAAGATAGCCACCAGGTAGCTGTTGAAGAAAAAGCGCAGTTGCGCGGGGTCGCCCAGCACAGCCAGGTAAGCCTCAAAGGAGAACGAGTCGTCTATCAGCGCCGGGGGGTAAGCGAAGATCTCCAGGTTGGACTTAAATGACGATGCCACCATCCACAGCACCGGCAAACCAGCAAAACCCGCGCCCAGGAGCAACGCGACCCAAGTGAGAATCTTCGCTCGGCGGATATGCGCGCGGCTGCCGACCATGCTACTCGTCCGCCATGCGCTGGTTGCGCACATAAAAGACGCCGACGAAAGTGCAAATTGCCAGGATGATCATCGCCAGCGTTGAGGCGATCGAATACTCGTGTGAGCTGAAAGCCGCTTTGTAGGTGTAGGTGCTTAGCACCTCTGTTGAGCGCATCGGTCCGCCGCCGGTAGTCATCCAAATTAGCGTGAATTGGTGGATCGTCCATATAAAATCAAGCAGCGCCAAGCTGATGATAATTGGCTTCAACTGCGGCAAGGTGATGAAGCGGAAAAGCTGCCAGCTATTGCCGCCGTCCACGCGCCCGGCTTCGTACAAGTCGTCCGGGATGCCCTGCAAGCCCGCCAGGAAACTGACCATATAAAAAGGATAGCCCGCCCATATATTGATGAAAGTAACCGCATTCAGCGCCAAATCACGATCCGAAAGCCACTCCAGCTTCTCCTGGGTGATGCCCAGCTCAAAAAGCACAAAGTTGATGACGCCGTGTGGGTTCAGCAGCAGCCGCCACAAGATGGCGATGATGGATGCTGTGAATACCCAAGGCAGGATGTAAATGACGCGGAAGAGGGCTTTGGTCTTGTTGCCGATCAAGCGCGTATTCAGCAGCAGCGCGAAGGACAAGCCGATAATGAAGTGGGCGATTACGCTGACAATTGCAAAGTAGAAGGTATTGCTCAGCGCGCCGCGGAACTTGCGGTTGGTCAATACCTCCGCGTAATTGTCCAAGCCGACGAATACGGGCGGGTTCTGATTGATGATGACATTGTCGACCAAAGAATAGAGGAAGACAGTCACAATCGGCACGATGGTCAGCGCCGCGAGCAGAGCCAATGTTGGTGAAAGGTAGGCATAAGGCAGGAATTTGCGTTTCACCTCGCCCGTCTACTCCCTTGCCTCCGCCAAGTCGGTCGGAGGTAAAAGCTATCGGTGATTGATTTTCGGATCCCTCCCGGAATTACGGGAGGGATTGTTTGCGAATGGCACGTTTTACTCGAAGATGTCTTCCCACTCAGCTTGAGCGAGCTCCAGCAACTCATCCACCTCGATATCGCCTTCTAGGTAGAATTGGAATGGCTCAGCCATCTGGCGCATCAGCTCTTCCGCGGCTGGCAGCCCGGTGAACTCATTCGCCAGGTAGCCTTCCTGGAAGATCTCGAAGGCGGTCTCGAAGAGCGGGTCGGTGGTGATGAAATCTGGCGTGGCGTTGACATTGCCCGGGAAGGCATTCGCTATCGAGGTCAGCTTGGAGTTGCCTTCGACGCTGGTCAGGAAGTCAATCAGCTTCCAGGCTTCGGCTTGGTGCTCGGTATTCGAGCTGATGCCGATGCCCCAGGAGGCATAGGGCAGCCCGCGCGGCCCATCATAACCCTCAGCGGCCGGCAGCGCCGTGATATCGAAGTTGAGGTCGGGGTTGCGCTCGCGGATTAAGGTGAAGTGCGCCAGGGTGTTGACAATCATTGCCACGCGCTCGTTGACGAACTCTTCAACCTTTTCGTTCTCCTTCATGGAGAAAGAACCGGGCGCGACTACGCCGGCATCGTGCAGGCTCTTGAGGAACTCCAAAGTGTCGGACAGGGCTTCGTTGCCAGCCAGGTGGGGCTGCCCCATCTCATCCAGCATGCTGCCGCCACTTGCCCAGAGCCAGGACATGGTGTCGTTCTGGATGCCGTTGGGCTGCTCCAGCGAAAGCGGCTGCGCCCAGCCGTAGACATTATTGTCCGGGTCGGTCAAGGCGATGGCGGCGGCGGCGAATTCAGCGCGGGTGGTCGGCGGCTCGATGCCTGCCTCTGCCAGCATGTCCAGATTGACAAAGACCGGGTAGATGAAGTTGGCGATAGGGATCATGTAGGTCTGCCCCGCCAGGCGGATCTGCGCCGCCAGTTCGCTGTCGTCATAGTCGGCGTCCATCATGGCTTGGCTCAGGCTGGCCAAAGCGCCCTGCTTCCACAGGACATTCACCCAAGCGCCATCCAAGCCGACGACATCGGCCATCGTGCCGGTCGCGGCGCTGGCGATGATTTGGTCTTTTGTGGTCAGATAAGGACCGCTGATTGTCTCGACCTTGATGCCCGGGTTGGCGGCTTCAAATTCGTCCAATATCGCCCGGAACGAGCCTTCGGGCAATTCCGGCTCCCACCATTGCTGGAACTCCAGCGTGACATCCTCTGCCGATGCCGCGCCTGCTGCCACCAGCAGCAAGATCATCAGTACAGCTAACAGATACCGTTTCATTTGGTGTTTCTCCTTTAATCGTATTGCTCGTCAAGGTCTGAAGAAGATTCGCAAGGCAAGCCTCACGCGGACAGCAAGAATCAAGGCATAGGCGATCCTTTCGGCAAGCGCATCCACCAGAGGCGGAGTGGCGCAGCACCTTGCGTAGCGTAATCACGGGAAAGAAGCGGTGAGCCCAACAAAAGCTATTTCCGAAAACACCTTTACAATTTGGATTTGAACACAGTCGCGTTGGCTTGTCAAACGATTCGCTTGGTCGGCAGGACAATTGCATCAAAATTGATATGCCACAGAAGTAGAACCAAGTAAGTCGTAAGAATGGAATCTGTAGGAACGAGCCTTGGCTCGCCCGATTAACCCCTAAGTAACTTCCCCGCCCGGTTCAGACAAATCAATGCTTCGCAGCGCATTTTCCGTATTACAATGAAGATGACAAGGAGTGATGATGCCGTCCGTTCGCGCAACATTGGAAGCCAAGGAACAGGCGACGCTCGCGCCGTATGCGCTGTCTTCCAGCCGCTCGCAGGGGCGCGTTTATGCCGAGCCACCCGCGCGCGCCCGCACAGCCTTCCAACGCGACCGCGACCGCATCCTGCATGCCGCTGCCTTCCGCCGCTTGCAATCCAAGACACAAGTCTTCGTCGATGGCAGCGGCGATTATTTTCGCACGCGCCTGACGCATACGCTGGAAGTCGCGCAGATTGGGCGCACCCTGGCGCGGGCTCTCGGCGCGAACGAAGATTTGGTCGAAGCCATCTGCCTGGCGCACGATCTGGGGCACCCGCCATTTGGGCACACCGGCGAAGCGGCGCTGGATGAGCTGCTGCGCGATGCGGGCGGCTTTGACCACAATGTGCAGGGTTACCGCGTGCTCACCCGGCTGGAAAATCGCTATACAGGCTGGCGCGGGCTCAATTTGACGCTTGAGACGCTGGCAGGCATCGTCCAGCACGACCCCACGCGCGACTTGGGCAGCTTCCCCGAGCTCAAGCGCCAGGCAGGACCCAGCCTGGAAGCGCAGATTGCCAATATCGCCGATGGTTTGGCTTATAATGCCCATGACCTCGACGATGGCTTAAAAGCCGGCTTGCTCTCGCCGGCGGATTGCGCTGAACTGGACTTGTGGCACCGGGCAGCCGAGGGCTTTGGCTGGGGCGCTGGACGGCTGGACGATCTGGCGCGTCATCAAATGATACGCGAATTGGTGGGCAGCCTGGTCGAGGACGTGCTGCAAGAGTCACGCCGCTGCCTGGCGGAATTGCAGCCGAGCGCGCCACAAGCCATCCAGCAGCATCCTTGCCTGGTCGTCCGCTACAGCCGGGAAATGCGTGAAGGCAACCAGCAGTTAAAAACCTTTCTGTTGGAGCGGCTCTACCGACATCCGCGCATCCTCTGCACGCAAGAGCGGGCGCGGCAAATTATCCAGGCGCTTTATGCTGGCTGGCGAGAAGACCCGCGCCAAATCCCCGCTGAGTTATGTCAGTTTGCCAGTGCCGAAGCCCAACCGCGGTCAATCGCCGATGCCATCGCCAGCCTGAGCGACCGCAGTTGCCTGCGACTGGCACAGCAACTCGCGCCAAGCCGCACAGCGCCCAGGAGGTGACCATCATGCCCGGCGAAACATTGCTGAACCAACGCTATGAATTGGTCGCCCAGCAAGGCTCTGGCGGCATGTCGGTGATTTATCGCGCGCTTGATCGCTCGCTGGGGCGCATCGTCGCCATCAAGATTTTGCGCCCCAACCTGACCAAAGATCCGGCTTTCCTGGACAAGTTCCAGCAAGAAGCGCGCAGCATCGCCAAGATGGCGCATCCCAATATCGTGACTGTGCACGATGTCGGCAGCGATGGCGCGACCTATTACATCGTTATGGAAATGATTTCGGGCAGCGACCTCAAGAAGCTCATCAAGCAACGGGGCGCGCTGCCTTTCGATCGCGCGTTGGATTATGCTATTCAGCTATGTGCCGGGCTGGGTTTTGCGCATCGTTCGAAGTTGGTGCACGCTGATGTCAAGCCGCAAAATATCCTCATCAATCGCGATGGCGTGCTCAAGGTTACGGACTTTGGCATCGCGCAAGCCTATACGGATACCATGCCGCAGACGCGCAGCAAGGTGGTCTGGGGCAGCCCGCATTACTTCGCGCCGGAGCAAGCGCGCGGCGAAAAACCCTCGCCGGCTTCGGATGTTTATTCTATCGGCATCGTCTTGTTCGAGATGTTCGCGGGTCGCCTGCCGTATACAGGCGCTTCGCAACGCGAGTTGGCGCTGGCGCATCTAAAAGCCGAAGTCCCGCGCGCCAGCGACATCAACCCCGACCTGCCCGACGAGCTCAGCCGCGTCATCTACAAAGTGATGAGCAAGCGCCCCAACGATCGCTATCAACATGCTGACCAACTGGGGCAGATTCTCAACCAGATTCGTGAACGCAACCGCGCTGATCACCTGCTGCGCGCCGCGGCTCCACAGTCAGAAGCCATTCGTCCGCGTCAGCCCGCCATCCCGGCACCATCCCCAACGCTCACCCCGCCCGCGCCAGCCATCCCCAGCCCGCCCGCTCCCTTCTTTCATACTGACGGCAGCATCAATGTAGAAGC
>VXNO01000112.1 GCA_009840575.1 Chloroflexota bacterium
CTTTATGGGTCGCCTAGGTGCTGACCCGCCGGGGAGGGGTTTGGGGTGGGGGTCACATCCCGCCCATGTAGCCAATCGCCTGCTGATAGATCTCCAGCTGGCTGTCGGTATCGAGGTCGTCGGTGATATCTTCCCAATCTTCGGCGGTGTTATCCAGCGCTTCCTGCGCTGAGGATTGCCCGGTCATCGCCTCGGATAAACGGATGTCCAAGGTTTCCTGGATGTATTCCAGTGTGCCGGGGATGCGCAGGTAGGTTACCGAAGTCGGCTTGTCATAGACATTGCTGCCGTAGGCGTTGATGTAGCGCTCCATGTCGGAAGCGTCAAAGCCAACCGCCGTGTAATCTTCCGATACCGCCGTGCCGCGCGGCTCATAGAGCTGGTAGGTGCAGCAAGGGTCGACGCCCTGCCAGCCGGTGGTGGCGTTGTAGAAGTTGATGGACGGGTTGGCGATCAGCGCCATGTAGAAGTAGGTCAGCTCCGGATTCTCGCTGAAAGCCGACATGGTCGGGTGCCAGCTGCCGCCGGTGGTATTGCCGACGCAGTTGGGATTTTCTGTATCCACAACCACCTCGCCGGTCTCGCGGTCATACCATTCGCTGGAGCAGGGCGTAACATCCGCGCCCAGGCTGCCGCGGATGGCGGAGCGCTCGGTATTCTGCGAAAGCGAGCCGACATCGCCCCAGCTGAAGGTGGCGATAGCGTTGCCGCCGAGGAAGTTATCCCATGCCTCGCCTAGCTGCCAGCCGAACTGCGCTTCTTGCCCTGTAGCCGCCAGCTCTTGCAGGAACTCCAGCGCCATGACGTGCCCCGGCTCGTTGATGAGCGGCGTCATATCGTCGGGGTCGAACCAGAAGACATTGTCATACTTGCTGACGGCGCGCGGGTCATCGCCATCGGACGGCGTTACCGCGAAGGATGCCGCCAATGTGGCAAAGTGGAAGTGACCCTGCCCGCCGGGCGCGAGGTGCAGGCTGATGCCGTCATCGGGGTCGCCATCGCCATTCCAGTCCTTGCCGTTGAAGAAGCTGGTGATAGCCAGCAGGTCTTGCCAAGTTACGATGGGGTAAGGCATAGGCGAGCCGACTTCGGCTTCATAGGCGGCTTGCCATTCGGGGTCGCTCAAGATGTCGTGGCGATAATAGAGCAGCTGCGCGTCGCCGTCCATCTGGCTGCCATAGGTCTCGCCGCCCCATTGCAGCAGCGCGCGGAAAGCCGGCGCTGTGTCATCGGGCGACCAGTGGGCGAAGCGCTCATCGCCGATCCATTGGTCGATAGGCTGGATCCAACCATTGCTGATCCAGTCGCCATATTGCCAGGCAGCGCCGATGAAGACATCGTAGGTGTATTGCCCGGTCAAGAAGTCGGCGGGGATAGTCGTGCCCAACTGGTTGTAGGGGATCTCGACGATCTCGAGCTCAGCGCCGGTCGCCGCTTCGAAAGCGTTGCGCCAGAAGTAGATGGTGCCGCTGATGCCGCCGCGCGAGCCTTGCCCCAGCACGCCAAAGGTGATGGTCTTGCCTTCGCCCAGCGCGTGGCCATCGGGGATATTCGCATTCAGCAGCGCTTCAAAAGCCAAGGACTGCTCGAGCTCGGTCTCGGCGACTTCGGGAATGGGGAAGATCTCATCAGCCGTCTTGCCAAAGAATGTGTCTTGCGCCGCGACGCCAAACACGCCAGTAAGAAGAACCAGGATGGATACGAGGATGCCGAATGTCACTTTCATGGAAGACTCCTGTGATAATGGAAGCAACTTGCACAAGCGCGCCTCGCGCGATTGCGGACGCGCGCCGCTAGTATAACAAGGTTGCGGGGCATTGCAAAAAAATTGCTTTAGCTCTACCCCCTCGGCCCCCATATCAATGGGGGTCACGTAGACACTGACCCGGCGGGAAGGTTTCGCCGAGCATTCGCATCGACATTGAAACTCATTTAGAGGCGCGATTCCGCAGGTATTAAAGCCCCTCCCTCATTTTGGGGGAGGAGTTTGGGGTGGGGGATAGCGGCAATCCACGCGCAGCTTGCCCTTGAGCCGATTGCACTCGCCGCAGAGCAGTTGCAGATTGTCCAGCGTCGAGCGTCCGCCACGCGCGATGGGCAGCACATGATCCAGCGTCAGCCCTTCGACAGCGCCGCAATTCGCGCAGCGCTCGCCATAAGTTGCGGTTAGCTCCGTCTGCCAGTCCGCATAGTTGGCACGCAGGATGGCTCGTTGGCGTTGTTTGACTTGTGGCGGCACAGCCCAGCGCGTCCCTTCCTGACATTGCCGCGGGATATATTCGCGTTCGCCACGCGCCAGGAAGCGCCTTAGGCGGCTATCGGGCGCGGCACATTGACAGCGATGCGCCAGCCGACCGCAGTAGACGCAGCTCACAGCGCCTGGTAGACAACTTCGCCGCCCAGCACAGTCGCCTTGATGCCAACGTCCTCGTCCCAGAGCGCGACATCGGCATCCGCGCCGACTTGCAGCGAGCCTTTGCGCGGGTAGATGCCGATGCTGCGCGCCGGCACCCGCGTCAACATAGGCAGCGCCTGCTCCAGCGTCAAGTCGCAGAAGCGCATCAGGTTGCGCAGCGCCACGGGCATGGTCAGTGTGCTGCCCGCCAAGCCGCCATCGGCCGCTCGCGCCACGCCACCCCGCGCCGTCACCGTCACATCGCCCAGCCCATAGATGCCATCCGCCAGCCCGGTCGCGCGCATGGCATCGCTGATTGCCAAGACCCGGTCGCCCCCCGCCAGCCGCAAAAGCAAGCGCAGCACCGCCGGATGCACATGCACGCCATCGGCGATGACCTGAAAAGTAACCTGCGGATTTTCTATCGCGGCGGTCAAGATGCCTGGCGCGCGGTGATGCAGCCCCGGCATGCCATTGAAGGTATGCGTTACCTGGCTGATGCCAGCGCGGAAAAACTCGCCAGCGGCGGCATAATCGGCGGCGCTGTGCCCGATGGATACATGGATGCCGCGCGCGACCGCTTCCGCCAGCAAGTCCGCGCCACCAGCCAGCTCGGGCGCTAACGTAATCAGCTTGATGATGCCGCAATCCAGCCAGGGGCGATACTCGGCGGGGTCGGGCGAGCGCAGATGCTGGGCGGGCTGACTGCCACGATAAGCCGCGTTGAGGTAGGGGCCTTCCAGATGCGCGCCGATAAATGGACCGCGCTCGGTTTTTATGTACTCGCGCATGACTTCCAGCGCCCGGCTGATTCGCTCTGGGGTATCGGCCATGGTCGTGCCCAGGCAGCTGGTAAGGCCCTGCCGCAGCAAAAACGCGCCCAGATTGCGCAGCGACTCGGGCTTGGCATCCATCACATCGCAGCCGTCGCTGCCGTGCAGGTGCAGGTCGACGAAGCCCGGCAGCGCGTAACAGTCGTCCGCATCCAGCCGACGGTCGCCCGGCAGCGGCGCAACTTCCCCAGCGCGGGAGATGGCGGAAATGCGACCGCCCTCAATGAGCAAGCTGTGCCCGTCCAGGAAGCGGTCAGCCTGCCAGATGCGGCTGTTGGTGATTAATAGGCGCGACATGGCGCTAGTCTACCACCTCAACAGAAGCAAGTGAGGCATGAAAAACGTAGGCGTCATAGAAGCAATGAGGTCTGCGCCTATGTGGTGAATCCTTAGGCAGGCGCGAGCTCGTCTTCGTACAAGTAGCAGCGCACCCAGCGTCCGTCTTCGAGCGTGGTCGCGGCGGGCATGGCTTGGTTGCAGATATCCATGACGTGCTGGCAGCGCGGCGCAAAAGGACAGCCGCCGCCCAGGCTGGTCAAATCGGGGATTTCGCCTTCCATCTCGATAGCTTCGGTCTTGAGCCCGCGGTTGGGGTCGGGCACAGCCGCCAGCAGCATCTGCGTATAGGGGTGTTGGGGGTCGCTGATGAGCGCTTCGGCGGGGGCTTGCTCGACGATGAAACCGGCGTACATGACCAGGATTTCATCGGCGAAGTAACGGGCGCTGGCGAGGTCGTGCGTTACATACAGGAAGCCGATGCCCTGCTCATCGCGCAGCCGCGCCATCAAGTTCAAAATGCCCAGGCGGATGGATACATCCAGCATGGAGACCGGCTCATCAGCCAGGATGACCTCCGGCTCCGCTGCCAGGGCGCGGGCGATGGCGATGCGCTGCCTTTGTCCGCCGCTGAGCTGGTGCGGATATTTCTCGATGAATTCGTCCACTGGCGTCAGCGAGACCATCGCAAAGAGTTCTTCCAGCTTGTCGCGCAGTTTTTGCCTGTTCAGCCCTTTGTTGTAGATTTTCAGCGGGCGCTGGACGGCGTGGCTGGCGCGGTGCACGGGGTTGAGCGAGCCGAATGGGTCCTGGAAGACCATCTGCACCTGCGAGCGATAACGCAGCAGGGCGCGGCGGCCGCGTTGGGAGAGCACCGCCTCGCCATTATAAAAAATCTCGCCGGCGGTCGGCTCGTGCAGGCGCGCTAACATACGCACGATGGTGCTCTTGCCGCTGCCACTCTCGCCCACCAGCGCGACCACATGACCGCGATAGAGCTTGAAGCTCGCGCCTTGGACGGCTTTGACGATGCCGCCGCTGAATGCGCCGCCGGTATGGAAGTCCTTGCTTAGGTCCCGCGCTTCGAGCACGGGCTGTTTGCCTTTGGCGATCTGGCTCATGAAACCGCCTCCTCTGCTTTGACGAGATGGCAGGCGACATCGCGTTGCCCGCCGATGCGGATGAGCGGTGGCACGATACGATCGCATTCGCCAGCGATGGCTACATCACAACGCGGATGAAAGCGACAACCCGCCGGCGGCTCGATTAGGTCGGGCGGCGCGCCAGGGATGCCCAGCAGCTCGCGGCGGGGACCATGCACAGTCGGGAAGGAGTTCATCAGCCGATTGGTATAAGGGTGTTTGGGGTCGCGGAAAATCTCATGCGCGGGACCCGCTTCCACGAACTTGCCGGCGTACATGATGCCGATGCGGTCGGAGATTTCGACCAGCAGGGACAAGTCATGCGTGATGAAGAGGATAGAAAAACCAAATTGCTCGCGCAGGTCTTTGATTTCTTGCAATATCTGCTTCTGCACCACGACATCCAGAGCGGTGGTCGGCTCGTCCATGATGATGAGCTCGGGGTTGAGCGCCAGGGCGATGGCGATGACGGCGCGTTGGCGCATGCCGCCACTGAGTTGATGCGGGTAGCTATCGACGCGCGCCATATCGATGCCGACAGTCCGCAGCAGGCGCTTGGCATGGGCGCGCGCTTCTTCATGCGAAATCGCTTGATGGGCTTGCATGGCGTCTATGATCTGGTTGCCGATGGTCAGCACCGGGTTCAGCGCATTCATGGCGCTCTGAAAGACGATGGCGAGCTGGTCCCAGCGGAAGGCGCGCAGTTGCTCGGCGTCCAGGCTCAGGATGTCGGCATCGCGGAACAGGAGCTTGCCGCCGGTGATGTAAGCGGGTGGCTTGAGCAAGCGCGTCATGGCGTTGGCGACGGTCGTCTTGCCGCAGCCGCTTTCACCCGCCAGCCCAAAGACTTCGTTTTCGTATAGCTCAAAGCTGACATTTTCCACCGCCCGCACCGCGCCGCGGACTGTGCGGTATTCGACGTTCAGGTCTTGGATTTGGATAAGCGGCTCGCGGCTCATTGGGGGCTATCCTCTAGCTCTTCGCCAGGCGCGGGTTGGTGATTTCGTCGATGCCGTAGTTGATTAAGATCAAGGACAAGCCGACCAGCGATATCGCCACGCCCGGCGGGATGAATGTCCACCAGGCGCCGGTCAGCAGCGCCTGATTGTTCTGCGCCCAGTACAGGATGGTGCCCCAGGTGATGGCGTTGGGGTCGCCGATGCCGATGAAAGAGAGGGCGGCTTCGGCGAGGATGGCGTATAGCACCGCGCCGATCCAACTGGAAACGACCAGCGAGGTCATATTGGGTAGGATCTCGACAGCAATGATGCGCCAGAGCGGCTCGCCACTCACCCGCGCCGCTTCGACAAATTCGCTGTTGCGCAGGGATAACGTCTGTGCTCGCAGCACGCGCGCGCCCCAAGACCAGCTCGTTATGCTGAGGACAACGATGATGGTGTTGGGTCCTGGATCCTCGACCAGAGAAGCCACGACCAGAATCAAAGGCAAGCCGCCGATGACCAGGAAGACATTGGTGAATAGCGACAGGACTTCGTCCACCAAGCCGCCGACATAACCAGCCGTCACGCCCACAGCGATGGCGATGATGATGACGAGTGTGCCAGTGATGAAGCCGACGCGCAGCGAGCCGCCCGCGCCGTAGACCAACTGCGAGTAGACATCCTGCCCTTGCCGCGTGGTGCCGAAGCTGAACTTCTCCGAGGGTGGGTCATGGGGCCTGCCCACCATGCGCTGGGGGGCGGTCGGCGCGATGACCGGCACCAGCAAGGCGATGGCGAAGAAGAAGCCCAGGATCAGAAGGCCCGCCGCGGATTTCTTGTTGCTGATGAGGGAGCGCGTCCAGCCCGGCAAAGCCAGCCAAAACCGCTGCCTGGCGCTCGTTGTTTCCCTTTTGCGTTTCGTCGCTGTTGTCATCGTATTCACTTCAGCGCGCTCGTGGATCGAGCAAGACATAACTCATATCGGCGATTAAGTTGGCTAGCAGGACGGTCGCGGTGATGATCAGGTAGATGCCTTGGATGACAGGGTAATCCCGCGAGTTGACGGCGCGCAGCAAAGTGTAACCCATGCCCGGGTAAGAAAAGACAATCTCCGTCAAGAGCAAGCCCGCCATGACAAAGCCGAAGGACATGGCGAAGGCGGTCAGGCTGGGCAGGATGGCGTTGCGCGCGGCGTAGGTCAGCATCACGCGGCGGTCGCTCAAACCTTTGGCTTCTGCCATGACGATATAATCTTGCGAGAGTACGCCAATCATGTTGTTGCGCATGCCCAGCATCCAGCCGCCAGTCGCCGTGAATACGATGGTAGCCAGGGGCAGGAACATGTGGTGCGCCACGCTCCATAAAAATTCCGGCGAGCCCCAGTCCGCGGACAAGGCGGTATCAAAGGCGTGGCTGGTCGGGAATAGATCAAGCTGGAAGCCGAGCAAGTAAACGACTAGCATGGCAATGAAGAAATACGGGAATGCGCCCAATACGCTGGCGATGGGCAGCAGGATGGTATCAATGCGCCCGCCGCGACGCCAGGCGGCAACCACGCCCAGGAGCGTGCCAATCAAGAAGGACATGACCGACGAGATGCCCGCCAATAGCAGAGTCCAGCGCAAGCCAGTCGCTATCACGCTGGAGACCGGTATCGGGAAGCCCATGATCGAAGGACCAAAGTCCAGCGTGATGATGCTGCGCAGATAAAGCAAGTATTGGTCAATGAGAGGCCCATCGACGAAGCCAAGCTGCTCTTCTATCGCCTCAAAAGCGCGCGGGTCAATGCGCCCCTGCGCCTGGGCAAAGAGCAACTGCACCGGGTTGCCTGGCATCAAACGCGGGATGAGGAAGTTTATGGAGATGGCTGCGAAAGCCGCGATAAGATAAAAAACCAGCCGCCGCCGCATAAACCGCGATTTGAAGAGCGCATATACGCCATCCAGCAGCTTGCTGATGAAGCCCCTTCGATCTTCATTTTTTTCGCTGCCGAGCTTGCCGATTGCGCTGGACATAAAATGCCTTTTATCAATTACACACCGTTTGGTGAAGACTGGTGGATACAGCAAAGTACCCACCAGTCCCAAGTATAACTCTTTACTGTCCGCAAGCCATGTCATCAACGCAGTGGATGCGGTTGATCACGATGGAGGCGGAGTTGCGTTCCCAGGGGCTGCCCTGGGCGTAGTAGTTGTCTTCGACCGGGAAGCCGGTGAAGCGGTAGGTGGTGTGCTCGTACCAGGTGGGGCCCGGGAAGAGCGGGATGGCGGGCATGTTCTCGACATACAGCATCTGCAGCTGGTTGACGATGTCCATGTGGGCGTCCATATCGGCGGTCTCGGTGAAAGCGCTGAGCAGCGCGTCCGCCTCATCGCTGGTCCAACGGCTCCAGGTCTCGGCATTGGCGACGCCAGCCTCGGAGATCAAGTCGCTGAGCAGCAGGTTGCGGAAGTAGTTATAAGGCGTGTTGCCAGCCGTGCCCCAGCCAATGGAGACATCGTAGGTACCATTCTGCAAGGCGGCGAACCAAGCGCCGAAGTCGGGCGTAATCACTGTCGCGTCCAAGCCGATGTCCTGGAAGTTCTGGCTCATGATCTGCACGCTGGTAACCCAGTCCGTCCAGCCATTGACGACCTGCACCTTGAAGGAGATGTTGTCGCCGCCATCGGGCATATTGCGGATGCCATCGCCATCGCTGTCGACGTAGCCGGCTTCATCCAGCAGCGCCATCGCGCCTTCGGGGTTGTAGCGCGTCTGACCCATCTCATCCGCCATAGCCAGCGCATCATCGCTGACCCAGACATTGTAACGGGGGCCAAGGCCAACCGCGTTGGCGGGCGTGGTGTAGCCATACATGCCGATGCTGGTTACGGCGTCATAGTCGATCGCCATGCTCAGCGCGCGGCGGAAGTGCACATCGCTGTAGGGCGCCATGCTGGTGTTGGGGTAGAGCTGCACCGTCGCGCCGCCGGGCCAGAAGTAGTAATAGTGCTTGTCCGGGTTTTCGGCGATGAAGGTCTGCTCGATATCGGGCACGAAGTTGCCGACCCAGTCCAGGTCGCCATTAATCAGCGCCAGGTTGGCGGGGTCATTGCCCTGGAAGAGCACCTGGCGGATGCAGTCGACATAGGGCAGTTGCTCGCCATGTTCGTCCATCTGCCAGTAGCCTTCATTGCGGCAGAGGGTGTAGGACTGCTCGTTGAAATCGGCAACTGTAGTCATGGAGCCCGTGCCGACCGGGTCTTCGTTGAGGAAGAATGACAGATCGCCCTCGACCATCGACCAATGATGCTCCGGCACGATGACCTGGCTGCCGATGAGCTCATGCGCCAGGGTGTAGACGCGGTTGAGATTGAACTTGACCGTCATCGCGTCGACGATTTCGACGCTGTCGGTGAACTCGGCGATAGCGGCGGTATCCGTCGCCGGCTGCTCGAAGAACATGTTGAAGGTGAAAGCGACATCTTCGGCATCAAAGGCTTCGCCATCGCTCCAGGTTACGCCTTCGCGCAAGGTGAAGCTGATGGACTGCAAGTCGTCGCCGTATTCATAGCCGGTGGCCAGCCAGGGCGTGGCTGCGCCGCCTTCGACGGGGTTGAAGATGAGCATCGATTCGTAGATGAAGCGATCGGTGAAGTTCAGCGGGTCGGCGCTGTAGGGGTTGAAGTTCTTGCCGACGAGCTGCTCGCCATCGCTGACAACGACAGTCCCGCCGCGGGGCGTCATCTGCGCGCCAGCCAAGCCGACAGCAAGCAGCAAAACGGCAAAGGCGCATAGGAAACGTATCTTGTTCATGGTGTTGCTCCTGTTTTTGATTAGGTCGTACACGGACACAAGCGGCCAGGGCGTGGCTGGCACTGGCGGTTTGGGGTTTTTGGCTGGCATGGCGCCTCCTTGCGCTAAATGGGCGAATCTAGCTAACCGCGCCGCTGCTGGCACGGATGACTAACTCGACAGGCAGGACGATATGGCGGGCGGGCTGCGGCGAGGTCTGGATGATATCCAGCAAGGTTTCCACCGCCAGTTTGCCGGCGCGCGCGATGGGCTGGCGCACGGTCGTGAGGGGCGGGCTGCTGCTGGCGGCCAGGGGCATATCGTCAAAGCCCACCACGGCGATATCTTCCGGCACGCGCAGGTCGCTATCGCGGATGGCGCGGATGGCGCCCAAGGCAATCGCGTCCGACTGGGCGAAAACCGCCTCGGGCTGGCGCGGGAGCAGGTGCTGCATGGCGCGGTAGCCACTGGCTTCGCTGAAGCTGCTGAGGGCAATCAGCGCTTCGTCGATGGGCAAGCCACGGTCGTTCAAGGCGCGGCGAAAGCCGGCATCGCGGTCTTGCCCGGCTGTGTTGTGCAGGGTGGCAATCTGCCCGATGCGCCGATACCCCTGCTGGAGCAAATGGCTGCCCGCCAGGTAAGCGCCGGCTTCGTTGTCCACATCCACATAGCTGATGCAGCTCGCTGATTCGCGCTGTGGGCGGCCAATCTGCACGAAGGGGATATCGTAGGGCTGGATCATCTGCACGAACTGGCTGTCGATGGTGTCGGCGGTTACGATCAGCCCGTCAATCAGTCCGCTGCTGGCCAGGCGTTGGCTCATCTTGGCTTCTTCGGCGGCGTTTTGGAATAGAAATAGCGATGGCGTGTAATCGTGCTGGATGCAGGCCTGCGAGATAGCTTGGATGACCAGGGCATAATAGGGGTCGGCAAAGGCGGATTGCAATAGGCTGGGCATGACCAGACCGAGAATGCGCGACTGGCTGCTGGCGAGGCTGCGGGCGGCTGAGTTGGGCTGGTAGCCGGTCTCGCGGATGACCTGCTCGACGCGCTGGCGCACAGCCGGGCTGGTATGGGGGTGGTCATTGATAACCCGCGACACAGTCGAGCGCGATACGCCCGCCAGTTTGCCGATGTCTTCCAGTGTCCAACGTTTCATGCGAATCCGCAGCAATATACCGATGCGCTGCCCAGTGCATTTCCCAATATCTGGGAGCGCTCCCAATTCTTGCGGCAAGTGTATGTCAGCTGCGCGCGGCTGTCAACAGGCAAAATCCATCTTCTAGGCATTTACATTGGAGAGGGCAAATCAGCCGCAGGCTATGGACATTGCGCCACTTCTGTTATGCTCTCGCTCAGATTGTTTTGTTGTTATGGAGGCACTCATGTTTCAAGTGGCGAACGCGCCCTGCTCTTGGGGCATCATCGAAAATATCGCCGGCGAACGCTACGACTATGCGCGCGTCCTCGACGAAATCGCCGCCAGTGATTATGCCGGCACAGAATTGGGCGATTGGGGCTTCATGCCCACTGACCCCGCCCAACTCCGTGATGAGCTGCAGCGGCGCGGTTTACAACTACTAGGCTCCTGGGTGAATGTCAGCTTTGAAGACTCAGCTCGCCACGCGGAGAGCAGCGAAGCCTGCTTGCGCACGGCAAAATTGCTGGCGGCGGTCGGCGGTCCCCAGTCCATGGTCGTGCTGGGTCCCGACCCCTACACCAACCCCATGCGCAGCTTGCATTCCGGACGCATCACCCCCGAAATGAGCCTGGATGCCGCGGGCTGGCGGACTTTCGCGGCGGGTGCGACCGAGGCTGCCCAGCGCGTCCGCGACGAGACCGGCTTGCGCTGCGTCCTGCATCATCACACCGGCACTTGGGTAGAGACACCCGCCGAAACCGCGCGCCTGCTGAGGATGACCGACCCCGACCTGGTCGGCTTGGTCTTTGATACCGGGCATTGGTCTTTTGGTGGCGGCGACCCCCTGCAAGGCATCCGCGACCACGCCGAGCGCATCTGGTATGTGCATTTCAAAGACCATGACCCGGCTGTGGCGGCGAAATCGCGGCAGCAGGAATGGGATGGACCGACCTCCGTGGGCAAAGGCATCTTCCCCGAGCTGGGGCAGGGCGATGTCGACTTCCCCGCTGTGCTGCGAGAACTGCAAAGAATCGACTATGCAGGCTGGATCGTGGTTGAGCAGGATGTCTTGCCCGGCTTGGGCGCGCCGCTGGAATCTGCCCGGCGCAACCGCCAATACCTACGCAGCATCGGTCTCTGATTCGTGATTGGGCTGGACGATATCACGCAGGCGCAGGCGCGCATCGCCCCGTACTTGACGCCTACGCCAATCGAAGCGGTGGCTGGGCTGGGCAAAGGCGTCTGGCTTAAGCTGGAGAACGCCAACAAGACGCATTCATTCAAGATCCGCGGCGCATTGAACGCCCTGCTCTCGCTGGACGAAAGCGCGCGGCGGCACGGCGTTATCGCGGCATCATCGGGCAATCACGCGGGCGCGCTGGCTTATGCCGCCCGGTTGAGCGGCGTATCGGCGCAAATCCTCATGCCCAAGACGACTCCGCAGAAGAAGATAGCCAATGTGCGGGCTTGTGGCGCGGAAGCCGTGATCTTTGGCGACAATTATGACGAAACCGAGGGCGAGGCGCTGCGGCGGGCTGGCAATCCGCGCATTTGGATATCGCCCTATAACGACCCCGCTGTCATCGCTGGTGCCGGCACAATCGGCTTGGAAGTCCTCGACCAGCTAGCAGATGTCGCGCGCGTCATTGTGCCGGTCAGCGGCGGCGGTTTGATGGCGGGCGTGGCGACGGCGCTGAAATCTCGCCAGCCCGATATCGAGGTCATCGGCGTCAACGCGCGCTCCGCGCCAGCCATGCACAACCGGTTTCATTCCCGCCAATTGCCACAAGTTTGGAATACCTTGGCGGATGCGCTGTCGGGCGATATTGAAGCTGGCTCAATCACGTTGCCAATCTGCCTGCGCCACATGGATGACATCGTGCTGGTGGACGAAGCGCAGATCGCGGCAGCCATGCGCTATCTGCTGGCGGCTGGCTGGGTGGCGGAAGGCGGCGGCGCGGTGGGGGTTGCGGCGCTACTGGACGATTTGCTGCCCGCTGTGGACGGAGCGACCGTCGTGGTCATCAGCGGTGGCAATGTTGACCTTTCGGCGCTGAGGACTGTACTGCGTCAGACCTGGCAGTAGCCCCGGGCTGCTTTGCCGCCACCTCCGACTGGCTTCAAGGTATCGCGCTAGGACGCGGTGCGCGCCTGCCCATGCTCAGTCACTGAACTCCCGTCTTGCGCGCTGATTTGCCAGGCGGGCAACAAGCAACACAGCGCGAGGATGAGCGCCAACACGATCAGTTTCGACTTCAGCATGAAATTATTCTTTGCGCGCGCAGAGAGGGATAAAATGGTATCAAAGTCATTATGAAGTCCAGCCTTCGCTGGTCGCAAAGCGAAGCCGCTCGCAGTATATACAGTTTGGTAGTGGTCACTTGGTAAGTGATGCGACCTCGCGATTGTATTCAATGATGT
>VXNO01000025.1 GCA_009840575.1 Chloroflexota bacterium
GAACGAGGGAAGGGGAGTTTTTCCAGCGATTCCGTAGTATTAAAGCTCCTCCCTCATTTTGATGCGACTGCCTTGGGAGGGCGCTACACATTCTCAGCTAATTTGGCATACTTATGCTTGCCTTGGTGGGCTGCCCCTGCCTGAATTGTTTCATGCCGCGCCGCGAGGGTAGCGGCATGGCTCAGGGACAGCCCCGCCCGCTGAGCGAAAGCCGGATTGATGACAGCAGACAGCCCCGCGTTGGATCCTGCTGACGACGAACAAGAGCGAATTAACGCGCGCATCGCTGGCGCTGGCGGCACCTTGGCGCTGGGCAATGTCAGTAGCCGCATCATCGGGCTGGCGCGGGAAATGGTCATCACCTACTTCTTCGGCGCTACCAGCGCGGTTGACGCCCTGAATGTCGCCATCATCGTGCCACGAGCTATCTATGACCTGCTCATCGGCGGGCATGTCAACGGCGCGATTGTGCCGGTACTCAGCGATGTCGTGGCGCGGCGCGGCAAAGACGACTTGTGGCGCGCTGTCTCGGCTCTAGCCAGTTTGCTTGTTGTCGCCCTGGCGGCGCTGGCGCTATTGATCGAGGTCTTCGCGCCGCAGATCGTGCCATTGGTTGCGGCTGACTTGGATGCGGAAACGCAAGCGCTAGCTGCTGGCCTGCTGCGCATCACCGCGCCGTCCTTGCTGGCGCTGAGTCTGTTCGCGCTCTTCAGCGGGACTTTATATGCCCTGCGCGCTTTCACCTTGCCGGCTTTCGCGGGTGTGGTCTTTAATGGCTGCATCGTCCTGCTGACGCTACTCCTGGCGCCGGGGCTGGGCATTGTGGCGGTGGCGCTGGGCTGGCTGGTCGGCTCGCTGGCGCAGATGCTCTTGCAGCTGCCGGGTTTGTCGCTGCGCAGTTTGCGCCCCAACTTAAATTGGCGGCAGCCGGCCTTGCGGCGCATCGGACTGCTTTACATCCCCGTGATGCTGTCGCTGGCGCTCGATACGCTGGTCGTCCGCATTTTTACCTATAACTTGGCCAGCCAAACCGGTGCCGGCAGCATCAGCATTATGAATTGGGCGACCACCTTAATTCAGTTTCCACAAGGGTTGGTGGCCGCAGCCATCAGCGCGGCGGTGCTGCCTACCTTGGCGCAGCAGGCGCTGGGCAAAGCTAGGGCGCGCGCCTTTGTCGATACCTTGGGCTTGGGCTTGCGCTTGACCCTTGTATTGATCCTGCCAGCCTCTTTTGGATTATTCGCGCTGGCAAGCCCCATCATCGCGCTGCTCTTTGAGAATGGCGCTTTCCTGGCGGGCCACACGCTGGTTACAAGCACGGCGCTGCGTTGGTATCTGCTGGGTTTGCCATTTGCGGCGCTGGATTTGCTGCTGGTCTATGCCTTTTATGCCCGCAAAGACACCTTGACGCCGGCGCTGGTCGGCATTGTGAGTCTGGCGCTGTATATCGGGGCGGCGCTGCTGCTGTTTGAGCCGCTGGGCTTGTACAGCTTGATGCTGGCTGACAGCCTCAAACACGCCCTTCATGCCAGCATCTGCGCGGCGCTGCTCTGGCGCAGGCTGGGCGGATTCGGCAGTCAGCGACTGTTGGCAACTGGCGGCAAGGCGCTGCTGGCTTCGCTGGTCATGGCGCTCGCCGCCTTCATCAGCCTGCCCGCGCTGCAAGGCTGGATTGGCGCGGAGACTGTGCTGCACGAAGCGCTGCTGGTGGCGCTGGCGGGCTTGGTTTACGGCGGCATCTTCTGGCTGGCGGCGCGCTGGCTGCGGCTGGAGGAACTGGCTTGGCTGTGGAGCTTGCTGCGTCAGCGGCTGGGGCGCGGTGAACGATGACAGGGCGCGGCAGCGATACCGGCGGTCTCTTCGCGCTGGCTTGCCTGGTTTTCGTCGTCGGCGGCATATCAGGCAGCGCCATCGGCGTCGTCTGGATTTATGTACAAGCCGATTTCAATGTGACGCTCAGCGCATTGGGCGCGCTGGTAACCGCAGCCACCCTGGGAAGGCTGGCGACCAGCTCCGCCAGCGGACCGCTGATTAACCGTTTTGGCATCGCCTTCATCATGATGGCTGGTTTGCTCATCACCGCTTGCAGCATGTTTGGCTTTGCGCTGGCGGAATCCTGGCTGGTGGTGATGCTGGTGGCATTTGGCAGCGGGCTTGGCGCAGGCGTGATTGCCACCGGCTTAAACGCCTTCGCGGCGGTGCATTTCTCGGCGCGGCAGATGAATTGGCTGCATGGCAGTTACGGCGTCGGCTCAACCATCGGCCCGCTGCTGATTACCTTCATCGTCATCGACCTGCGTTTGGATTGGCGCTGGGCCTATGTCATTTTCACAGCGGTTCGCCTGCTGCTTTTCGGGTTGTTTATCATCACTCGGCAGCGCTGGCGTTTGAGCGAGGCGCGCGCAGAGGGCGCTGGCGAGAACCACGCGAGCTTAAGCGCGACATTGCGCCTGCCGATGATCTGGCTGATGGCGGGCACTTTCATGCTAGCGACAGGCGTCGAGTTGGTGACGGGGCAGTTCGCCAATAGTTTCTTGATCGAAGCGCGCGCCATCGATGCCAAGACGGCTGGTGCCTGGGTCAGTCTGTATTGGGCGAGCCTGACGATTAGTCGCTTCGTCGGAGGCATCATCATCGCGCGGCTGGGCAGCTTGCGCTTTTTGCGGCTCAATAGCCTGCTGATGCTCGTAGGCGCGGCTTTGCTGGCGGCGGACATGGGCGCGTTGGTCAGCCTGCTGGGTTTGGCTTGCATTGGCTTTGCTATCGCGCCATTCTCCCCCATGCTGACAGCGGATACGCCGGGGCGAGTCGGGCCGGCGCATGTGGCCAATGCTATCGGCTTGCAATTCACCGCCGCGAGCCTGGGCATGGCGCTGCTGCCTTGGCTGGCGGGCTGGCTGGCGGAGACGCAAGGGCTGGAGGTCATCCCGCGTTTTGTCTTCGTCACGGCTTTGGCGACGCTGGCGCTGCATGAAGCCATCTGCCTGCGCGAAAGAAAAATCCGCGCGCGCCTGGTGTGAGCGACAAGCCCCCCAGAACGAGGCAAGGGGGGATTTACCAGCGATTTAGAAGGGAGTTACACCCCTCCGCATGTATGAGGAGGGGCTTTGGAGCAGGAGCACCAGCGAGCTAGCCGCCGGCTTGATGCGTGATGC
This sequence comes from Chloroflexota bacterium, assembly GCA_009840575.1. Taxonomy (GTDB): domain Bacteria; phylum Chloroflexota; class Anaerolineae; order Aggregatilineales; family Phototrophicaceae; genus UBA6055. The sequence continues at coordinate 3,156 of VXNO01000025.1, forward strand.
GCCCTTGCAGCTCGACATGCAGCGGGCTATTCGCCGCGATGTAATCCGCCACAACCTGATCCAGCGGACTGCCCAGGTCATAAGGGTTGATGGCATTTGTCTCCAGGATAGCATAGCCATCGCCGCCGCTGCGCATATAGTCGTTGGTGGCGATGCGATAAACCGCTTCTGGATCCAGCGCGCTGTATTCGCCGCCGCTCATCACTTCAGCGCTGACGATGCGGCTGCCCGCTTCTTGCGTGGCGTCAAAGGTATAGCGCATGCCCGCCACCTGCGGGAAGCGCCCCGAAGCGCCATCGACGACAGGATCGCCATTTTCGTCGACTTCCACGCGGCTGACGCCATTCTCCAGCGCCGCCAGGACATCAGCGCCGGTCAATTCCAGGGTGCTGATGAGGTTGCCAAAGGGCAGGACATTCAAGACCTCGCCCAAGGTGATTTCGCCTTCATCAATATCAGCGCGGATGCCGCCGCCATTTTGGATGACAATATCAGCGCCGGTATTGTCCAACACGGCATCGGTGATGACGACGCCCAGCAAGCATTCTTCAATGCGGCAGAGGCGTGGGCTGGTGCCGGTCAGCGCCACGCTGGTTTCGCCGACACGCTGCGAGGTCAGCTCGGCGATGGGCGCTGCCAATTCAGCGATAATCTCGCTCATAGCGGGGTCAGGCGTGATGTAACGGCTCAGCAAGATAGTATCGCCATCCCAGTCAGTCAAAACGCCCGCGCTGTCAAATTCGACATCCAGCCGCCCTAGATAAATGGTCTTCGTATCCGCCTGGACGACCAGCGCCGGCTCACCACTGGCGCTTTCGAGCACGGTGGGATACTCGCCGAGCGCGCCGCTGTAGGTGTTGCTCAGCAAGGTATTGGTATGTCCGCCGACTACGATGTCGACGCCGCTGACAGCCTGCGCCACCTCGAGGTCAGGCGCGTAGCCGAGATGCGAAAGCAGGATGATCTTGTTGATGCCCTGGGCGCTCAAACTGTCGACCTGCGCCTGGGTGATTTCAGCCAGGTTTTCGTGGAAGACGAGGTCTTTGCTAGGCAGGTTGAGGACCACGGTTTCTGGTGTAGTTAGCCCAATGATGCCGATCGACTGTCCGCCTACATCCAGGACGACCGACGGCGCGACCAGACCGGCTAGATAGGGGTCTTCGCTGAAGTCGATATTGGCGCTTACTGTCGGCGTGTTCAGCGCCTGGACGAACTCCGCCAGTTTTTCGCTGCCTTCATTAAACTCGTGGTTGCCCAGCACGAAGGCATCATAACCGATGGCATTCATGATTTGTACGCTGTCCTGACCACGGTGTTGTACATGGAAGAGTGTGCCGGTGAAACGGTCGCCAGCGTCCAGCAGCAGGTGATTGTCGACTTCGCCGCGGATCTGCTGCACGACAGTCGCCAGAAGCGCCGCGCCGCCATTGCCATCGCGTTGCGGCTCATGGTGGCCATGCACATCGTTGGTGTGCATGATGGTCAGGGAATAACTCTCATCCTGCGCGCCAACGAGCGACACGAGCAAGACAAAGAGCGCGAGTAACAGGATCAGTTTGCGTTGCATGGGTTTTCTCCTTGTATTGTGTCAGGCGATTTCTGATTGCTGCGCGGGCGGCAAGAACCTTATCAATATGTTATTGTCTGCCAGCGGGGCAATCAATAAGAAATCATTAATGGAGTATAGCAGATGTCGGCTGCCGCGACATGGGCGCAGTGGCAGCGCCACATTGGCACAGAGCGCAGCCATTTTCGGCATATCAATTTACAAACTCTCGGTGTACTCCTTATAACTCGGTGACCTCGGCGGTTATTTTTTGAAGCGATTGCCCGAAGATACAGTTAGAGACTATGGCAAGCACAATCAATGTAGAACGATTTTTAGCCGACCTGCGTGAATTAGCGCAAATCGGCGCGACAGCCGATGGTGGCGTTTCTCGCCCGGCGCTAACGCCTGTCGATATTGAAGCGCGCGAATGGTTTCGGCAAAAAATTATCGCAGCCGGGCTGGAGTATGTGATTGATGGCGCGGGCAACCAGTCGGCTATCCTGCCCAGCGACCCGCCCAGTCCCAAGCGCATCTTGGCTGGCTCGCACCTGGATAGCGTGCCCAATGGCGGGCGCTATGATGGCGCGCTGGGTGTGCTGGTCGTCCTGGAGGCTTTGCGCGCGCTCAAAGAAAACGGACTTGTGCCGCCGGTTTCGCTGGAAGCCATCAACTTCACCGACGAAGAAAGCGCCATCATGGGGCTGATGGGCAGCCGCGCCATGAGCGGGCAACTCTCTGCCGAAGACCTCGCCAGCGCCAGGTTGTCGCAATTTGAACTTGACAGCCGCTTGGCAGCCGCTGGCATCAGCCGCGAATCCATGCTATCCGCGCGCCGCGATGATGTGCTGGCGTTTGTGGAGCTGCACATTGAACAAGGCACGCGCCTGGAAAGCGCGGGCATAAATATCGGCGTTGTCGATGCCATCGTGGGCATCCGCGCCCTGCAAGTGCGGCTCTTCGGCGAGGCGGCGCATGCCGGCACGATGCCCATGCGACTGCGGCGCGACGCCATGTGGGGCGCCGCCCAGTTTGTACTGCGGGCGCGCGAACTGGTGATGCGGGATTTCACGCCTGGCGTCTGCAATGTGGGCATCATTCATGCCGAGCCGGGCGCATACAACATCGTGCCGGCGCAGGTTACTTTCGCGCTGGAATTTCGGCATGGCTCCGAAGCGGAAATGGACGCCATGCAAAGCGAACTGATGCGCCTGCTGGACGATTGCGCCAGTGAATTTGACCTGCGCGTCGAAGTCGAAGCGACGCCACCAGTTGTGCCAGCGCAAATGGACGAGTCGGTCATGCGGGCGATCGAGCGGGCGGCTGACAAGCTGGGTCTCTCACGCCAGCGCCTGCTTAGCTTCGCCGGGCACGATACGCAGAATATGGCGCGCATCGCCCCGTCCGCGATGTTCTTCGTGCCATCGGTGGCAGGCATCAGCCATAACCCGAATGAGCTCACCAGCGACGCCGACTGCGTGAATGGCGCGAACATGATGCTGGGCACGCTGCTGGAGTTGCTAAAGGATTATCAGCAGTGAGCTTGCGGGCGCTCAGTATCCGGTCGGTGCCCAGATATTTTTGACCTCGACCGACTCGCGCAGGAACTCCTCGCCAGCGCCCTGCTGCGCATCGCTCCAGTCGCGCGCCATGCCATAGTTCACCCAGGTGCGCTTGATATTGTGCCGGCTGCGCGCTTCGACCTGGCGACTGCCTTCCGCATCGCCGAAGTACCACAGGCTATCGACATCATCGTGCTCGACCAATGTCTTGACCAGGTGGTCGCGCGCGCCGGTGACGATATTAACCACACCAGCAGGCAAATCGGATGTGTCCAATACCTGGTACAAGTCGGTCGCGCAGAGTGGGAAGCGCTGCGACGGGATGCAGACGACGGTGTTGCCGCGGGCGATGGCTGGCGCGACCAGCGAAACAAATGCCAGCAGTGGCGCTTCGTCCGGGCAGGCGATGCCGATGACGCCGACCGGCTCGTGCAGCGCCGCGACCAGCCCACGCAGAGTCGTCTCTTGCAGGCTGCCACCGGCTTTGTCCGCCAGCGCCGCCCAGTGAAACAGGCGCTCAATGGACAGGTCAACTTCGCCACCCGCAGCCGACTCGTCAACTTCGGTCATGGCAGCGATGCGCCGGGCAAATTCATCCCGCCGCGCCGACAAGTTCTCAGCGATGTAATAGAGGATCTGCGCGCGATTGTGCGGCGAATAGGTTGCCCAGTCTTTGGCTTTGTGCGCCGCTTCGACGGCATTGCGAATATCTTTGCGGTTGCCATCGCCGACTTGCCCAATCAGCTTGCCACTGGACGAAAGCGCCGCCCGCGTGTAATTGCCATCCGGGCGTTTCTGCGCGCCACCGATATACAGCTTGGCGGTGCGGTCCAGCGCCGCCCCTCTCAGTCCCCCCGACAAGTCAGAGGGAGGCTGGACCGGCGCGGGTGGTGTATGCGCGCCCCAATCAACCGGCACATCGCCCAGCTTGGGGCGGGGGCGACCCTGCCAGCGCGGTCGCAGGTAGGCGAAGAGTCCTTCCTTGCCGCCTTCACGACCGAAGCCGCTCTCGCGATAGCCGCCGAAGCCAGCCGCCGCGTCAAAGAGATTCGTGCTATTGATCCACACAGTGCCGGCTTTGATGGCGCGGGCTGTCTCCAGCGCCAGGCTGATGTTTTCGCTCCACACCGATGCCGCCAAGCCATAGCGGGTGTTGTTCGCCAGTTGGATGGCTTCGCTGGGGGTGCGGAAGCTCATTGCCACCAGCACGGGTCCAAATATCTCTTCCTGGGCGGTCGTCGCGGCGGCTCCCAGCCCGGTTAGCAGGGTAGGCGGGTAAAAGCAGCCGTTCTCCGGCAAGTCCTGGTTGGGCTGAAAGACCGCCGCGCCTTCGCTGATGCCGCGCTGCACCCAGTTATCGATTGTGGCGCGCTGAATCGGGTCGACGACTGCGCCGATATCGATGCCTTTATCCAGGGCGTCGCCCAGGCGCAAATGCGACATGCGCCGCTTGAGCCGCGCCAGGAAGTCCTCGGCAATAGCCTCTTGCACGAGCAGCCGTGAGCCAGCGCAGCAGACCTCGCCCTGATTAAAAAAGATGGCATCCACCAGCCCTTCGACTGCGCCATCCAGGTCGGCATCGGCATAGACGATATAGGGAGATTTTCCGCCCAGCTCCAATGTGAGCTTGATGCCTGTGCCGGCGGTAACGCGCCGGATCTGCCGCCCCACTGCTGTCGAGCCTGTGAAAGCCACCTTGTCCAAATCCTTGTGCGCCACCAGCGCCGCGCCGGCCGCATCGCCGCCCGTGATGATATTGACCACGCCAGCTGGCAAACCCGCTTCGGCGATGATCTCAGCGAAGAGCAGCGCGCTCAAAGGTGTATACGGCGCTGGTTTGATGACCACTGTATTGCCCATAGCCAGCGCCGGGGCGATCTTCCAGGCCAGCATCAACAGCGGGAAGTTCCAGGGGATGACTTGCCCGACCACGCCCAGTGGCTGATAATCGTGCAATTCGCTTTCCAGCAGTTGCGCCCAGCCGGCATGATGATAAAAGTGACGCGCAGCCAGCGGCACATCAATATCGCGCGATTCACGGATGGGCTTGCCATTATCGAGGCTTTCCACCACCGCCAGCAGCCGGGCATGTTTTTGGATGTTGCGGGCGATGGCATAGAGATGACGGGCGCGCTGGTGGGGGCGCAGCGTCGACCAGCTTGAAAAGGCGCTGCGGGCGACGGCTACGGCCGCGTCAATGTCGGCGGAGCTGGCGTCGGCGACTCGCGCCAAGGGCTGCTCACGAGCTGGGTTGCTCGTGGATAGGTAGCCGCCATTCGCAGGGGGCACCCAGTTGTTGTTAATGAATAAGTCGAAACTGCCGTCGTGGGCATCCAGCCAGGCTTGGGCAGCGGAGTCGGCTTCGGGCGCGGGTCCGTAGGTCATGGTTTGGAAGAGGTCGGCGACGGTTGGCATAACTGCCTTCGGAATGGGTTAAGTTTGAAAGTATTTTACCAGAGGCAAAGTATAGCCACTACTTTATCAGGATGAGTCTTGCTTTGTGATGACTGGCTCGGAGTTAGTTACCAAGCTGCTATGGACAAACCCTGCGCGATCACCAAAAATAAACCTGATCCATACATCAATTCCGTTATACAGCTCGCCGACAACTTGCCGCGCACCTAGCAGAGGCTTGCCTGACTGTATCCCGCCGATGACTTGGCAGGTGCGTGTCCCTGCGCAGGCGCGGACATTGACACTTGCGCCATCTCTGAACTCACGGATATACAGTTCAGCACTTGTGTCTGGGGTCGGGTTTCCGTCTAGTTGTCTAGCCTGAAGGGTGGCTGTCGCCGTCTTGGTAGATGTGGTGGTTGGCGTTGCGCTGGCTGTCGCTGTGTAGGTGGATGTCGCGGTTGGCGTTGAGCTGGCTGTCGCTGTGTAGGTGGATGTTGCGGTTGGCGTTGTGCTGGCTGTCGCCGTGTAGGTGGATGTTGCGGTTGGCGTTGTGCTGGCTGTCGCTGTGTTGGTTGGGCTATTTAGAAATGCAAAGAACCTTACAGCTGTTGGCACAAATGCAATCCAATCGTATTGGGTAAACATAAATGTGCTGAAAAGAATCACCAGGAATAAGAAAACCCTTTTTCGAACCTGTTTACGCCTATGTTCTTTCCAATATTTCTCCTCTCTTCTTGATTGCTTTGGCGGTCGATCTGGCTTGCTAGCTTGGGCAGACTTCTTTTGGGTTGGCTGCGTGGCCGGCGCTTCGCCAACAATTAGATGTGCAAGAAGATCGCCAAATCGACCTTCGCTGCCCAGCAACGGCATACCATAGCCCTGAAAACGTATTATTTCTCCGGTCTTTGCGCCTTTGGGCAACTGCCACGTCAATGCTTTATCTTTGCCGCGCCGTTTGGCTTGCGCAAATGTAGGCACAGTGACTTTCTCGCCACTTTGGGCTTCTTGCCAAGTTACATAAACGCCTACGTGTAAATTGTTGCCGTCCCTACGGAAGTTTTTATCTTCCTTTATAAAGACCTCGACTATCAAGTCGCCGGGCTTGCCGCCATGAGTACCAGCTTCCCCAAAACCGTCTTTCTGCAAGGTGTAGCCGCTGTTCACGCCGGGTGGAACATTAACCGGGACTTGGCGGCGCTTTACTTTTACAAAGTGCTCGCCGCCGCGATAGGCTGCATCCAGGTCGATGTATAGCGATTTGCGAATAGTTTCGCCTACGATAGGCTGAGGGGATTCGGTGGATGAGGCAGCTACCGGGCCGCGACGCTCTTTAGCCGTACTCCAAGCAAAATTTATTTCAATCATGCGTTCCGTGGCGCACGAATCGTCGGGGTTTAGATCCGGATGATTCTCCTTTGCCAATCTGCGATAAGCTGCCTCAATCTCTTCCCATGGGGTATCATAGTCTACACCCAGTACCCGATACCACATCCGTTCTTTTCTTGGCACGTTAACTTAATCCCACAGCAACCTATTCCGATATGGGCGATTTATTTACATTACTCATAAGATATAGCTCATCGTTTGTACATATAGGGCTGAGCCATATAAACCAATCAATCAACTATCAGGATCGCAATGGTTCATTCATATATTCACTTCATACCCCAGCACTACCCTTGCCGCGCTGTTTCTGTTACCCTGTACCCCCCATTCACACAAGCAGCCCAACAGGAGCGCCCCATGCCCAAGCAATACGCTCGCCCGCCGGCTATGCAGATTGACCCCAAGAAAACCTATACCGCCACCATGCGCACCAGCAAAGGCGACATCGTCATCGACCTGTTCGCTGACCGCGCGCCCATCACCGTCAATAACTTTGTCTTCCTGGCGAATGACGGCTTCTACGATGGCGTCATCTTTCATCGCGTCCTGGAGGGCTTCATGGCGCAGGGCGGTGACCCGACTGGCAGCGGCCGCGGAGGACCCGGCTACCGCTGGGATGATGAGGCAGCGGCTTTGCGCATCCGGCATGACGCGCCTGGCATGCTAAGCATGGCAAATGCTGGGCCCAACACCAATGGCTCGCAATTCTTCATCACGTTTGTTGCCACGCCGCACCTGAATGGCCGGCACGCTGTCTTTGGGCGCGTCGCCGATGCCGGTAGCCTGCAAGTGCTACAGAGCTTGCAGCGCATCGACCCGCAGCAACCAGCGCGCGGCATCATCGCCGACAGGATTTTGTCTATCAATATCGAGGCGAGCTGAACTGGCTAGGTGGCGCATTTCTGCGTACACTAGGCGCATGGAAACAAGCGGATGATTGCCAATATGCTGAACCGCCGCGGCGAGCGAAGCGCACACAATGCCTTGGAATCGGCGGACAGCGAGGGGCGCGGCGTCTTGCTGGCGGCGCTGCTGATGATGCTGGTTGGCTGGCTGGGGCTGGCTGCTTTGGTCGCTACGACCCGCCCGCGCGTCGGTGGCGAAATCTGGCTCTTTTTCGTTCTATTGCAGATCGCCGTGACAGGCAGCGCCATCCCCTTCTTCCGTATGCTCGACCAGGTTCTCGCGCCCAGCCGCCCACCGTTGACCGGGGTTATCCTGCGGCGCAGCGTATGGCTCGGCATCTTGGCGGTGCTTTGCGCCTGGCTGATGATCCCGCGCTACCTGACCCTGCCTATCGCCTTCATGTTGGCGCTGCTTTTCTTCGTCCTGGAGGTCTTCCTGCGCAGCCGCGAATTGGCGAATGAAGCTTGAACGCGCCCGTTTGCGCCGCCTGCCAGCCATGGACGCGCTGCTGTCTGATGCCGCTGCTCAAGATTTAATCCAACAGCACAGCCGCGATCTTGTCCTGGCGGCATTGCGCGCCGAGTTGGACGCGGCTCGGCAGGCGATTATGGCGGGGCAAAAACTCGACAGCGCGCCAGCCGCCATCATCCAACGCGCTCGTGAAAACCTGCTTGGCCAGCAGCAGCCCAGCCTGCGCCCGGTCATCAATGCGACCGGCGTCATCATCCACACCAATCTGGGACGCGCTCCACTGTCGGAAGCGGCGAACGAAGCCATGCGCAATGCGGCGACTGGCTACAGCAGCTTGGAATTCGACCTGCAAAGTGGTGAACGGGGCAGCCGCCTCGCGCATGCCGCTGACATGCTGCGCGACCTGGTCGGCGCGGAAGATGCGCTGGTCGTCAACAACAATGCCGCGGCGCTGGTCTTGATTCTGTCCGCGCTGGCAAAGGATAGAGAAGTCGTCATCTCTCGCGGGCAACTGGTAGAGATCGGCGGTGGTTTTCGCATTCCCGCCATCATGCGGCAGAGCGGCGCGCGCCTGGTCGAAGTCGGCAGCACCAACCGCACAGTCATCGGCGATTATGCGAGCGCGCTCACTGAAGGCAGTGCCATGCTGCTGCGTGTGCATAGTTCCAATTTCAAGCAAATCGGCTTTGTCCAACAGCCGTCCCTGTCCGAGCTGGTATCGCTGGCGCATGAACGCGGCTTGCTGGCGGTGGACGACCTGGGCAGCGGCACCTTGATTGATACAGCGCAATTTGGCTTAGACCCCGAACCAACCATACAAGCGAGCCTGGCGGCGGGCGTCGACCTGGTTTGTTTTAGCGGCGACAAGCTGCTGGGCGGTCCGCAAGCCGGCATCATCTTGGGCAAGGCGGCGGCGATCGGGCAGCTCAAGGCGCATCCCCTGGCGCGGGCGCTGCGCGTCGACAAGCTGGTTTACGCGGCGCTGCTGGCGACCCTGGACCATTATCGGCGTGGCGAGGCGCTGGAACGAATCCCTGTCTGGCAGATGCTTGCCCGCCCCCTCGCCGACATCGCCGAAACAGCGCGGGCTTGGACAAATCCTAGCGGCGGCTGTGTGATTAAGGGCGAATCGACAGTCGGCGGCGGCAGCCTGCCCGGCACGACCCTCCCGACCTGGCTGCTGGCATTGGATAGCGCGCATCCTGAAGCGCTCAAAACTGCGCTGCGCCGTGCCGACCCGCCCATCATCGCGCGCATCGCTGGCGGACGCGTCTTGCTCGACCCGCGCACCGTGCTGGCGGGACAGGAGAGTGCCCTGCTGCAAAGCCTGGCGAGTCTGCGCGAAACGGGTGGCTAATGTGGCTTCGGGCGAGTCATCGCCTCGCCCCTACACCGACTATTTGAGCA
>VXNO01000146.1 GCA_009840575.1 Chloroflexota bacterium
CTTGTATCATAGGGAGCATTTTCATCTCATATCACTTATCGCGCCACCACTACCTTATTTTTCAATTGGTGTACATATTTTCGCGGGTGTCATATTTTCAAGGAGTTGAATTCTATGGTATGCAGATATTGTTTCTGCCACCAGTAGGCATCGGCTGGGGCAATCGTATCAACTTATTCACCACAGAAGTAAGACCAAGTAAGTCGTGAGAATAGAATCCGTAGGGGCGAGGCGATGACTCGCCCGCGTTTGAATCCCAATTGCGATCTGATGAGCTGAACCGTCCAGCAATTTCGCGCCGACAGTGCTAGAATGTGGCAGCATTCGATAAGGCGCGGACACAGGACGATTGCGATGGCAGACCAGCGCGTGGCAGTCTTTGAAATCAAGCGATACATGGTCATCTGGCGGCAGTTGGAAGTGCGCGCCTTCGGCGGGGTACAGGTGCGCATCCGCGGCTTGGTGCGCTGCAGCGGCATCGGCGCGAGCAACCAACAAGACCATCGCCTGGATGTCTATTTCCTTGCCCCCGATAGCCCGATGCCCGCTCCGCAGGTCGATATCGCCAATCGGCGCGGCGCGATCTTCATGGAAATCAGCGATATCCACGCCTTCGTCGATATCCTGCGCAACGAAAAACCCATCTTCGGACATCTGCGCGGCGATAACCCGCAGTGGACCAGCGTTACCACCACCAACGAACCGGTCGGCACGGGCGACGAAGACCATCGCCCGGGCGAGTGAGCGTGACGCATGCAGTCGCCCATCCGCGTTTTGCACTTTGCCGATGCCCATATCGGCATGGCCAACTTCGGCAAGACCGACCCCCAGCGCGGCATAAGCAGCCGTATCGTGGATTTTCTGGCGCGGCTGGACGAGATGATCGACTTTGCCGAAGCCCACGCGGCTGACCTGGTTGTATTCGCTGGCGATGCCTTCCGCAGTCGCAGCCCCAACCCAACCCTCCAGCGTGAATTTGCCAAGCGCGTCTTGCGCTTGTCGCGGCTGGCACCGACGCTGCTGCTGGCTGGCAATCACGACCTGCCCTTGAATGCCGCCAAAGCCGCCAGCATCGAGATATTCGACACCCTAGGCTTGGCTGGCGTCTGGGTGGCGCAGGAGTATGAGACGCGGCGCATCCCCACCCGGGCCGGTGATGTCGTGGTGGGCGCTGCGCCCTACCCCCTGCGCGCGCGGCTGCTGAAAGATTCGCACCAACGCGCGCGGACAATCGCCGAACAGGACGAAGCGCTGAAGCAGGCGCTGACCGAGCAACTGACCGCGTTGGCGCAGCAGGCACAGGCGCTGGCGAAAGACACTGCGCCAAAACTCCTGACAGGGCATTTTTCGCTGGAAGGCGCGCTTTGGGGCAGCGAGCGCGGTGTCATGCTGGGGCGCGATGTGGCGGTGGGGCTGGATTGCCTTGCCGACGCCGGCTGGGATTACGTCGCGCTGGGGCATATCCATCAGCATCAGAACCTGACGCATGGGCAGGACGATAAGCCGCCAGTCGTCTACAGCGGCAGCATCGAGCGCATCGACTTCGGGGAAGAAGGCACGCCCAAAGGCTTCTGCTGGGTCGAGCTGCGGCGCGGAGAGGCAAACTGGCAATTTGTGCCGCTACAGGCGCGCAAGCTACTGACGATCGAGGTGGATTGCCGCGCCAGCCTCGACCCGACCCAGGATGTGCTGGCGGCTTTGGAAGCGCAAGACTTGCGTGATGCCGTGCTGCGGCTGCATATCACGCTCAGCCCCCAGAGCGAGGCGCTGTTAAACGACGGGCAGATTCAACGGGCGCTGCGGCAGTCGGGGCTATTTCACCTGGCGGGCTTGCGCAAAGAAATACAGCGCAGCACACGCGCGCGGCTGGGCAAAAGCGCCGAAGAACTCAGCCCGCTGCAGTTGCTGGGGCGCTACTTCGAAAGCCGCGAGGTGGATGCGTTCCGCCGCGAGGAACTGCTGAATATCGCCCGCGGGATTGTCGATGGGGCCTAAATGTTTGCGCAGGTTAGGCGTCTCCATACAGCAGATGCCCCGTCCGCAGCGCCTTGAATGCGTACAAATCCGCCTCCCAGCCGGCGATTAGCTCGTCCACAGGTCGCCCCGAGTCGATAGCCAGCCGCAGGTCGTCGTTGCCATAGAGCAAGTCGATGGGTGGCGGCGCGGCAGCTTGCCAGGCTTCGCGCCAGGCGAAGTCCTCCGCATAGCGCGCTTTGATCGCTTGCAGCACATGCAGCATGGCTGTGATCGGCTGGGCGGCGTCGCGATCGAGTATGGCAACCTGCACGCCAGCGCATAGCTCGCCTTGATACTTGCTGAAAGTGGGCAGGAAATAAACAGGGCGGAAGCGCAAGCCAGCCAAACCCAGCTCGTTTAATAGGTCAGCCAGCTCTTCGGCATGCAGCCAGGGCGCGCCGATGTACTCAAATGGCTTGGTCGTGCCGCGCGCCTCGGACAAGTTCGTGCCTTCGACCAAGCAAGCGCCGGGGTAGAGCAGCATGGCTTCCAGCGTGGGCAGGTTGGGCGATGATGGCACAAATGGCAAGCCGGTATCCGCATAGGTCATCTCCCGCTGCCAGCCGCGCATAGGCACAACAGTCAGGTCGCAGCCAATCTCCGCCGCGTTGACCAATTGCGCCAGCTCGCCTATGGTCATGCCATAGCGGATGGGCAGCTCGAAAGGTCCCACGAAAGAGCGCCAGGCGCTGCGCAGGACGGGTCCTTCAACGCGGACGCCGCCGAGGGGCGCGGGACGATCCAGCAGCACAACTTCGACGCCGGCATTTTTCGCCGCCCGCAGTACATTGAGCGCCGTAGCCAGGTAGGTATAGAAGCGCGCGCCGCCATCCGGCAGGTCAATGAGAATCATATCGATGCCAAGCAGCATGTCGGGGCTGGGCGTATGCGTTTTGCCGTACAGGCTGTGCACAGGCAAGCCCGTGAGCGAGTCGCGGGCGCTTTGTACGGGGCTGCCGGCTTGCGCCGCGCCGCGCAAGCCATGCTCAGGACCAAAGAGCGCGACCAAATTGACGGCTGGCTCAGCGTGCAGCCGCTCCCAACTGCTGCGCAACAGACTGTCGATGCTGCTGGGGCAAGCCAGGAGCGCCACCCGCTTTCCAGCGACCAGGTCAAGCCGCTCGCGCAGGAATACTTCCAAGCCCAACGTAACCCGTTTCATCATCAAGCCTCTTGATAGCGCGGCACCATCACGACTGTGCGCACAGTCACATGGCGCGGACGGCTGAGCATGAACAAGCCCGCCGCCGCCACATCCTCCGAGCGCAGCCAGCCACCTTCTACCACCGATAGCCGCTCGATTTCAGCCGCGTCCGCATAACCCCAGAGCTCGTTCGCCACCTTGCCCGGCGCCAGCGACATCACGCGGATGCCAGCGCCCGCCAGTTGCCGCCGCAAGGTATTGACGATGGTTTCGATGGCATGTTTGGTCGCGCCATAGGCAGGACCGCGATGCAACTCAGCATGCCCGGCGATGGAGCTGGTTATGAGAATATCGCCGCTGGCTTGCGCGCGCATATATGGGATGACGACGTGGGCGCAACGCAAGACGCCCTCGACATTGATGCGCAGCATATCGCTCACCGCGTCCATATCATAGTCGGCGAAGTCGCCCTGGATGAAGACGCCGGCGTTGGCGCAAAGCACATTGATAGCGCCGAATCGCTCCAGGGTGCGCGCTGCCATCGCCTCGATATCGGCTCGCTGCAGCATATCGGCGCGAACAACCAGGGTCTCGCCGGGCAATTCTTCTGCCAGCCCCCGCAATTTATCCAGTGAACGCGCCGCCAGAGTCAAGCGACAGCCGGCCGCGGACAAAGCTCTCGCCAGCGCCGCGCCAATGCCGCTGCTCGCGCCGGTGATGATGACAACTTTGCCGCTGAGATCGCTTTTCATGTCTTTTATCCCGACAATGCCAGCCGAGTACACCGAGTCGTGATTGGGTTCGCGGGCGAGTCGCCGCCTCGCCCCTACCTCAACCGTCTGCGCTCTCTGCGCTCTCTATGTCCTCTGTGTTGAATTTTCGCGCTTATTGCCCCGCCAGCAGCGCGTCAACCTCGTGGCGATAAGGCGTGCTGCGCGCGGTGCCGGGCTTGGTTACGCAGAGCGCTGCCGTGGCATTGGCGAAGCGCACCGCCTCTTTCAGCGCCGCGCTTTCCGCCAGCGCCACCGCCAGCCCGGCATTAAAAGCATCGCCCGCGCCAGTCGTATCCACCACATCCACAAAAAAACTGTCCACAAGCGCTGTATCCGCGTCGCTCACGATTTGCGCGCCAGCCGCGCCCAAGGTAACCACCGCTGTCTGGTCGTCGCGGGTTAACAAAGAGCGCGCCGCCTCAACGACAGCCCCGCCACCGCCCAGCGCTTCCAGCTCGGTCTGGTTGGGCGTAAGATAATCCGCCAGCGCCAGAACCTCGGCGGGCAAGGCGGCGGCCGGCGCGGGATTGAGGATGGTAGTGATGCCAGCCGCCTTCGCCACTTGCAGGGCATAAGCCACCATATCCAGGTTGATCTCCAACTGCACAATCAAGATATCGGCTGCGGCGATTCTGTGGCGCGCCGCGTCGATATCCGCTGGCTGCACGCGCAGATTCGCCCCCAGCACGACCACGATGCTATTCTCGCCATGGCTATCGACCAGGATAGGCGCAACGCCAGTGGCGACTTCGTCGTCCTGCGCCACGTAATCATGGTTAACGCCTTCGGCATCCCAAATCTCGTAGGCAAGCTCGGCGAAGACATCCTTGCCCAGCCGCCCGATGAAAGTAACATCCGCGCCCAGCCGCGCCGCCGCGACTGCCTGGTTGCTGCCTTTGCCGCCCGCGCCAGTGACGAAGCGCTCGCCATGCACTGTCTCGCCTAGTCGTGGCATCCGCTGCATATACGAGGTCAAGTCGGTGTTGAAACTGCCGACGACGACAATCCTGGCTGGCATACGCTCCTCCTGGTTACGAGCCTGGCTGGTATTGTACCCACAGAGCGCGACGAGTGCGAAAGTACAGCGGGGCTGGGCAGGGCAATCGCATTTTGTTTCACCACAGAGACGCCGAGGACACAAAGGTTTAATGTATAAGCGAGGTGGTGACTCCCCCCTATAAATTTCCCGCGCGCCTATCTATAATGGCTGGTTTATAAATCAGGATGATGCGCCGGTGATGATGCCAAAACCATGCAGCCGCTGTGAGCTGGAATTGCCGCCCAGCGCCTTCAGCGAGCCAGACAGCCCCTATTGCGCTGCCTGCACCCAAGAAATCGTCGCCATTATTCGCAGCAAATACAACGCCATTGAAGCGGCGCACTTCCGCGCCAAGCTGCGCAAACGTTCACGCGCGGCGATTGAAGAATTGCGCCTAAGCCAAGCAAAAGCGCAGAAGTAGCACCCAGCCGCCTCGCTTTATTGCGGTCGGCTCGCATAGCGGTTGAAGCCCATGACATCTTTGCCGCGCGCGATGATAGCGGTATGACCCGCGTGCAAAGGCGAAACATCCTGGAAGACATGCACCATCGGCAAGGTTACACGCACCGACAGTCCCAAGCGCCGCTTCTGGGAGATATTGCGACTCGAGCCATGCAGCAGCTTTTCGCTGAACAAGAAGAACTCGCCGGGCTTCAATTCCATATTGACCGCACCGGCGGGGTCATAGGCGCTGGGGTCAGCCATTTTGAAGAAAGCCATATCGGCTCCGGCGCGCGTATGCGACAGCGATTGCCGATGCGAGCCCGGGATAATCTGTACGCAGGCATTTTCGACTGTGACCTCGTCTATGGCGATCCAGGCTGAGGTGTTTAACTGTGGCTCGAGGGGCCAGCCGTCGATATCTTGATGCCAGGGGATTTGGGTGCCGCCTGGCTCTTTCAGCCACAAGTTGGTCGCCCAGACGATGAGGTCGGGACCCAGCAAGCCGGCGATGCGCTCGATGATGGCGGGGTGCGTCGCCAGGTCATAGATCACCGCCTGGTCCATGTGTCGCGATTGCATGCGCGAGCGTGGTTTGGGACCATCGCTCGTCAATACCCGCTCTTCAATCTCCTGGCGGATGCGCGCCATCTCAGCCGGTGACATGGCGGCATACGGTCCCAAATAACCATTCGCCACGAAGAAATCCACTTCTTCGCGCGTCAACGGCGATACCAGTTTTGTCATGTCTCCCCTCCATAGTAAGACCAAGTTAGTTGTGAGAATGGAATCTGTAGGGGCGAAGCCTTGGCTCGCCCAGAATCATCCCAGAAAACGGCGGGCGACCCAAGGCTCGCCCCTACATTCATTCCTGGACTTTCGCATGACTTACTTGGTCTTACTATGTTTCATGTTTATGTTATTGCCAACTGACTGTAGTGCCTTCGGCGGTTTTTTCCACCAGCAGGTGAAGCGGGAAGGAATCGCGCAGGTCGTCGATATGCGTGATGACTAGGATGAGGTCAAAGTCGCTGCGGATGGCGCTGATGGCATCGACCAGGCTGGCGCGGCCAATTTCATCTTGCGAGCCGAAACCTTCATCGATGAATAACGCGCGCAGCTGTGACCCCGCGCGTTGAGCCAGCAGCTTCGATAAGGCGATGCGCAGCGCAAAATTGATGCGGAATGCCTCGCCGCCGCTGTAGAGTTCATAAGGGCGCGTGCCCAGCTCATCGGCGATGGCGATATCCAGTGTTTCTTGCATGTCGCCGCTGGCTCGCTGCCGCTGCGTGCTCAGCGCGATTGACATCCGCCCTTCGGTCATGCGCGCCAGCAGGGCATTGGCATTTGTCTCAAGCTCGGGGATGGCGCTGTCGATGATCATGGCGGGCACGCCGTCGCGCCCAAAAGCGACGCGCAGCTCGCTGAGCAGGCTTGCCTGGTGGCGGCTCGCTCCCAACTGCGCTTCCAGCCGTTCTTTATTGACGCGCCCGGCTTCAATTGCCAGCAGTTCTTGTTGGGCGATGGTTTTGCGCTCGTTTGCCGCCAGCACAGTCGCGCGCTGCTGGTCAACTTGGTCGCGCAGCTCGCGTTCCAGCTTCACTTGCTCTTGCAACGCGGTGATGCTGTCCTGTAGCTGCGCCTGTTTGGCTTGGTCTTGCGCCTGCGCCGATTGCAGCGCCCGCCACCGATTTGTCGCTTCGGCATGGGCGCGCTGGGCTTCGGGCAGGTTCTGCCGGGCGAACTCCAGCCGCGTCTGTTCCTGGTCATAGCGGTGATAGGCTTTTAGTTTGGCGCGCAGCTCGTCATGCGAGTTCTCATCATAGCCGATGCGCTTTTGTTCTGCCCGTGCCTGCGCAAGCTGTCGCCGCAATTCTTGACCATAATTTTCCGCTTGCAGTCGCGCCTCAAGCTGCTGCAGGGATTGCCTTTCCAACTGCAAATCGGCTTGGGCAGCCTGCGCGCGGCGGGCATGTTCGCTGGCTGCGCCCATGCGTTGCTGCAAGCCCGGCATGTTGCGAAGCCGCTGCGCCCAGAGCAGCAGGTCGCGCTCCTGCGCTTCTCGCCGCTTGTCAATCTCGCCCAGCGCCATATTGCAATCTCGATACACCTGGCGCATGTCGTCTCGCTGAGCCTGCAGCTGCGCCAGCATGTCATCGCGGTGCTGCGCGGTGAGCGCCCCGCCGCAGAGTGGGCAAGTAGCGCCATCAGCACGCCCCAGCCGCTCCAGCCGTTCGTTGATTGCCGTACCTTCGGAGCGCAATGTCGCTTGCTGCGCCAGCAAAGCCGTTCGCTCTTCGCGCAGCGCTTGCACAGTACGATTGGCTTGGTCGCGCCGCGCCGCCAGACTCTCCAGTGAAGCCAACTGCGCCTGCAAATCAGCGAGGTCGTGCTCGGCGGCGGCGGATACAGCGCCCTGCAAAGCGCGGATTCGCTCGCGGATGACATGCGCATCGCGTTCCAGCGCCGCTGCCTGCTCCGCCAGTTCTCGCTCCAGTTGATGACAGCGTCTTTGCAATTCTTGCTGTTGAGCCAACTGCTCGGCAAGGGCGCTTTGGCTGTTGCGCGCCGCTTGTAGCTGGGCATAGCCGGCTTTGATTTCTTCGCTCTGGGTGATGATCTGCTGGCAGCTTTCGATCCGTTCTTGCTGACGGCTGATTTCGCTGGACACGGCGCGGATATCAGACTGGCGGTCGGCGATGCGCGATGTTAGTTCGCGCAGATTCTCATTTTCGCGGCGTAGCGCCAGGCTGGAGTTCGCCACTTTGTCATAGGCGGCGCTGACCTGGTCCAGCTCGGCTTGCGCGGCAGCCAAGGCCTGCTGGGCGGAATCAAGCTCTGCTTGCAGTTGGGGGGCGCGCTTGACTTCGGCATCAATGTGGCCTAGCTCCCCCTGCATCAGTTCCATCTCGGCCGCATTGGTGGTCAGGCGCGTTTTGGCTTCGCTTTCGTAATTCGCCCACTGCTCCAGCCCGAGGATTTCCGACAAGATGCGCTTGCGTTCGGCGGCGGTCTTCAGCGTAAAGGCATCGGCGCGCCCCTGCTGCAAAAAAGCCGAATGCACAAAAGTTTCATAATCCAGGCGCAAGGTCTCGTTGATCTTGGCTTGGGTGCGGCGCATGTTGTTTTCGTTTATCAAGCGCGGACCCAGCTCGCCCAGTACCCAAAAGTCCAGCGCGCCGCGGCTGCCGGCGCTGGTGCGAGAACGACGCCGCTGCACCCGATAGCGCAGACCCGCTTGCTCAAAATCCAGCGCGACCGACATGTCGTCCTGCCCGAGGTGAATGAGGTCTTCGTCACGCCGCGCCCGCGCCCGCCCCCACAGCGCCCAGGTCATGGCGTCCAGCAGGGAGGACTTGCCCACGCCGTTGCGCCCGGTCAAACAAGCCAGCCCGATGCCCGCGAAGGAGATCGGCGGCGGCGCGCGATAAGCCAGGAAGTTGCGCAACTCAATTTGAAGCGGCAGCATCCCCAAAGTATACTATAGGCTGGGTAGATTGGCGCAATCAGTGGAAGCTAAGAGAAGCCCCCACCCCAAGAATTGTTGGAGCTTGCCATGCGCGACACAGCCATAACCGCGCTATATGACGGAAACTGCCGTTTGTGCCGAGCCAGTTGTCGCTGGTTGCGCCGGCTGGATTGGCGCGATCGAATTACTTTCTCCGACCTGCATACCAGCGAGGCGCTGCCGAAGCAAGCGCTGCTGGGCGAGATCGTCGTCCTGGACGGCGTGCGCCGTTATGCGGGCTTTGCTGGCTTGCGCCGTTTGCTGCGCGAGCTGCCCTTGGGCATCCCGGCCTGGCTGCTGCTGCATGCGCCGGGCGCGGCTTGGCTGGGCGCGCGGTTCTACCGGCTGGTGGCGCGCAACCGTTATCGCATCGGCGGCGGGGCGGGCTGTGCCTCTGGCGCTTGCGCGGTGGATACTGCGGCTCGCAGCCAATAACGCCGCGTTAGCGCGCGCTGCCCGGCATTGATGATGTCAAGTAGCTCACCGCCATTGGCTTCGATAATCTTGCGCGAAGCGATGTTGTCCTCATCGCAGGTGATGAGGATATCGCCGATGCCGCGCGCCCGCGCCGCCTGGATGCCCAGCCGACATATCAGCCTGCCGTAACCGCGCCTGCGCAGCGAGGGACGGATGCTGTAGCCGATGTGCCCGCCAAAGCGCCGCAAATCCTCGTTGAGGACATGCCGCAAGTCCAGCTCGCCCGCGTAGATGCCGCCGGGCAGGATCAACCAATACAACGTCGCCGGCACCATGCCCGCCAAGGGCGCGCTTTCTTTGTCGCGCAGAGTCTGCAAATACTCGGCAAAATTGGCGCGCAGAATCTCGGGATCCCAAAGATCGCGATGCCCCTCGCGGATGTATTCGCAGACGGCATCGATGTAACTTGCTTTGTAAGCCGCCGCGGGCGAGACAAGGCGGGCGGATGCCGCGCTCATCGTTGCTTGAGCTGCTCCGCGCGCTGCTCCGCCGCTGTGTTCAGCAATTCGTTGAGGTCTTGTGTTTCGCCGGTTGCCGCATCAGCTTGGGCGGCTTCTTCGGGGTCGTCTTTGTCTTCCCAACTGATGATCCAGATACAAGCGCCAGCCACCAGGATGGTCGCGATAATCAGCGCGACCCACTGCGTCGGCAGCAGGCCGACATTGCGCGCTTCGTTCACCAACAAAGCCACCATGCCCGCCGCCAGCACCACCCAGGCGCTGAAACGCGGGTGTGCCATCAACCATTTGATCGCTGGAGTTTCTGTCAATTGCTGCATCGTCATGTCTCCGCAGGTACGCTATTTTCCTAGCTTCGTATACCGCTACAAGCGAGTTCCGTTCAGGCAACAGGGTTGTCTTGCGTTGCTTTGTCTTCCTGCTGAACCATATCATATAGCATCTCGGACAGGTAGCTGGTGGCTTTTTCGACATTCATATCGTTGCATATGACGGCGATCTCGTGGCTGAGCATCTTGATCAAGCTGGATTTCATCTTCATTTCGACCGAAGTGAGCTTGTCGGTCTGCTCGCGCCAATACAAATCGCGCAGCGCCCCAGCCATGGCATCCGGCTCGCGCGTGGAGATCTGCTTTTGGATCTGCGCCTGGCGGGTGCGGTAATCGTCCGAAAGCTGCGCCGGCGGCAGGGCAAAGACTTCTTTAAAGATAGACAGGTCTTCGATCGCCGGGCGGATGTTCATGCTGGTGGCGACTTCGATGGGGATCATGACTTCGCCGCGGTCACCGACCAGCTCGACGATATGATAACTGCGCGTCTTGCCTTTGATGGTCATCTTCTTTTTGCCGACGATGGTGCCCGCGCCATAACGGGGATGGACGATTTGGTCGCCTCGTGTATACATCAGGGTTCTCCGCAGATTATTCTATCAGTTAATACGCAGCAGTCCGCGTGCCTGTTTCTGTATACACAGCCGCGCGCGCCCATACGCAAGCAATCAACCACGCCACGCTGCGCTGCGCCGTGAGCTCTTCATTCAGCCTGGATGCTTTGACAGATTGACGGTGCAGCGCGCAGCGCAAACACTAGCTTCTTTCGATTTGGGGACAACTATAGCATAATGATGCGCCCAGGGCAATCGCATTACTATGTTTTTTGACCAGCAAGTATACGGATATGAGCGATGGGCAGCCATCGAGTCAGGGCAGGACTTCGACGCGGATCAAGCGCGCCAGGCTGTGCCCGATGATGCGGAATTCTCGCCCTAGCTTCAACTGCATAGGACCATCAAAAGGCGCGACATGGATGACCTCGCAGCCTTGCCCGGGCAGCAGCCCCAGCGCTTCCATATACGCCAGCCTATCGGGCTCGCGCGTCATCAAGCGGCTGATGCGGATGCGCGCGGCTTGTTTGAGCTGCGCCAGCGGGGTATCCGTTTGCGCTGGCAGTGTGCCATCAGCGGTCGGGATCAGCTCGCCATGCGGGCAGATCTTGGGCGCGCCGGTCATCTGCTCCATGCGCGCGACGACCTTTTCGCTGAGCCCGTCGGTCAAGCGCTGCGCCTCGCTATGCACATCCAGCCAGTTGATGCCCACCACCTGCACCAGGAAGACTTCGGCGATGCGCTGACGGCGGATGTGCTTCAGCGCGACTACGCGCCCGGCTTCCGTAATAGCGATGCCTTGATAGGGTTTGTGTCGCAGCAAGCCCAAATCCCGCAGGCGATTCACCATGCGGTTGACTGCGGGCGGGCTGATATCCAGCGCCTCGGCAAGCTGTGAGCTGCTGACATGGCTGGCTGGCTGTGGCTGCCGCTCCAGCAGGCGCAGGATTTCAGCCAGATAGGCGCGCATTTTGCTGCTGAGTTCGGCTGCCATATTGACTGCGGGGAGGGGGCTAGATGCCGAGTTCCAGGCGCGTGACCAAACGCTCTGGCAAGCCGCATTCGCGCATGCGCTCCTGGACAGCGCGAATATCATAGGGGATGCGCCGATGTTCAAACAAGCCCCGTTCCAGGTCAAGGATGGCATAAGCGGCATCGGGATTTTGATCGCGCGGCTGGCCGATGCTGCCGGGATTGATGATCTGGCGATTGCCATTCAGCGCATAGCGGCTGAAATAGCGCGGCAGGTCTGTGCGCGCCTCGTCCGCGCCATCGGCTTCGCTGTAGATAATCGGCTGATGCGTATGCCCCACCAGGCAATAAGGCGTGTCGAAGTGCAGGAAGTTGACCGCGGCGATAGCTGGCTCCAGGATGTATTCCCAGATCGGTTCGCGCGGACTGGCGTGCACCAAGGTGTATTCGCCGATGACAAAGGTGACCGGCAAGTCTTCGAGGAAGCGCGTGTTTTCTGGCGTCAAGGTGTCGCGCGTCCATTCGGCGGCTCGGCGGGCATCGGGGTTGAATGTGCGTATATCCAGCCGTTCCAGCGCCGCCCAGTCGTGGTTGCCCGCCAGGCAGAGCATAGGCAGCTCTTGCAACCGTTCGACGCATTCGTTGGGGTCGGGCCCATAGCCGACGACATCGCCCAGGCACCAGACAAAATCCCACTCGCCTTGGCAATCCTGCAGCACAGTCTCAAAAGCAGTGAGATTGGCGTGAATGTCGGATATGACCAGGATGCGCATTGCTCGTCCTCGAGCCGCGAAAGGCTATCTAAATCATAGCAGTTTTGCGCCGCAATCGCCACATGCTGCAAGGCTAACACAGGGCAATCGCTTCAAAAATTCATTGGTAATGGAAAAGCTGAATAGCTCCTGTCATCAGGCCAGGAAGACCAGATGCGCGCGCGCAAAGGCAACAACGCGCAAAACCTGATTATCCTGTGAATTTGGGTCTTGATTTGAAGTTTGTCATGGTATAAAGTTGGGATTGTCGGGCATTGCTTGATGTCCGCGTGCAGGTTAACAGCAGAATAATCAACGCGAAGGTAATACCTAAGAGCGCG
>VXNO01000145.1 GCA_009840575.1 Chloroflexota bacterium
GGGGAAGATCAAGATCAAAGGAGCCGGGGATGGGGGCTGTAGTCGGAAGACTTACTTGCACTTACTGAGAAAAAAGAGAGCGCGGAGCATTGATGTAGGGGCGAGGCGGTGACTCGCCCGTTGTAAAGAACCCAAAATTATTGAGGCGGTCGCGTCAACGCCGCGCCCCTAGGAACATTACCTATTATTGCATTTCATACCTGGATAACCTGAGAGTGAAGGGATAGACCATTATGCGAGAAGCAGTTATCGTGGCGGCAGCGCGCACAGCAGTCGGCAAGGCGATCCGCGGCAGCACCAGAAATGCCCGTTCGGACGATATGGCTGCCGCCGTAATCGCCGACCTGCTGCGCCAGACGAGCCACGCGCTCGACCCGCAGGATATTGACGATGTTGTCATCGGCTGCGCGATGCCAGAGGGCGCGCAAGGCATGAACTTCGCGCGAGTCATCGCCTTGCGGGCTGGCTTGCCGGTCGATACGCCCGGGCAGACGGTTAATCGCTTCTGCTCCAGCGGCTTGCAGACGATCGCGCTGGCTGCCAACAGCATCATCGCCGACCAAGCCGATGTCGTCATCGCCGGCGGCGCGGAGTCGATGTCGTCTGTGCCTATGACCGGGCATCACCTCAGCCCCAACCCGCACATGGCGGAAAACGCGCCCAATGTCTATATGAGCATGGGTTTGACCGCCGAGCGCGTCGCCAGCGAGTTTGGCGTCAGCCGCGCGGATATGGACGAGTTTGCTTATAACAGTCATCACAAAGCCGCCGCCGCCACCGATGCCGGCTACTTCGCCCAAGAAATCGTGCCTTTCCAATGGCAAGAGACCACCATCGGCGCGGATGGCAGGCCCACAGAAGTAACAAAAATGCTGGAGCGCGACGAACACTTGCGCCGCGAAACCACCATCGACGCGCTCGCCAAACTCAAGCCGGTTTTCAAAGCGGGCGGCAAGGTAACCGCCGGCAATTCCAGCCCGCTGAGCGATGGCGCGGCGGCGGTACTTGTGATGGAACGCGCCAAAGCCGAGCAACTGGGCTTGCAGCCGCTGGCGCGCTTTGTGGGTTTCGCTGTAGCGGGCGTCCGTCCCGAGATCATGGGCGTCGGCCCTATCAAAGCCGTGCCCAAGCTCCTGCAGCGGGCGGGCATGTCGCTGGACGCTATCGACCTGATTGAGCTCAACGAGGCTTTTGCCGCCCAGGCGCTGGCGGTCATGCGCGAGCTGGAGATGGATCCCGCGCGCGTCAATGTCAATGGCGGGGCAATCGCGCTGGGGCATCCGCTGGGCTGCACCGGCGCCAAGCTCACCGTGCAGCTAATCAACGAGATGAAACGGCGTGGCGGCGACTATGGCATGGTCACGATGTGCATCGGCGGTGGCATGGGCGCGGCGGGGCTATTTCAGAATCTCAACTGAGGAGAATCGCGTCTTTTCGTATCCAGAAGCGGAGCACTTATGTCGGCCAATCGCAATCTGCACAAGGCGAAAGTCAACAAGAAGGACGAGTTCTATACCCAATTGTCGGATATAGAAAATGAACTCTATCATTATTGGCCGCACTTCCGAGATAAAGTTGTCTACTGCAATTGCGATGACCCCAGAGTCAGTAATTTCTTTCGCTACTTCTCATTGCAATTTGAACCTCTCGGCCTCAAAAAACTGATTACAACCTGCTACAAGAATCAACAGGTGGATATGTTCAGTCAAAATGATTCTGAACGAGCCATCTGGCTGGAATACGACGGCACGCGCAATGAAACCGGCGTGCCAAGCATCGAAGACATTGGCGTGCGCCATTTAGAGGGCAATGGTGATTTTCGTAGCGCGGAATGTATTGAATTGCTAAAGCAAGCCGATATTGTGGTAACGAATCCGCCTTTTTCGCTGTTTCGCGAATATGTGGCGCAGCTAATCGAATATGACAAGAAGTTTCTGATTATTGGCAACAAGAATGCCATAACCTACAAAGAGATTTTTCCATTGATAAAGCAAAACAAAATGTGGGTCGGCGTTACTCCGATGAGCAGAGACTTGCTATTTGATTTGCCGAAGGAGTATGCGCAATTTTTAGTCGAGACGAAAAGAGAAGGCAGCGCCTACAAGGTCCTTGATGGAGTCGTCAAAGGGCGGTCGCAGAGCATGTGGTTCACCAACCTTGACCACAAAAAGCGTCACGAGGAACTGATTCTAACCAAGCGATATTCGCCAGAGAAATACCCAAAATACGACAATTATGATGCGACTGAAGTGTCGAAGACAAAGGACATTCCAAGAGATTATTCTGGCGCAATGGGTGTGCCCATTACATTTCTTGACAAGTACAATCCTGAGCAGTTTGAGATAATCTGGACGACCGACCGGGGCGGCGATGGGATGATAGAATTCATGAAGAAGCCACATGATAGGCATGATGCGCCAGTTGTGAGAGGGAAAGGAGTCTACAAACGAATTTTCATCCGCAACAAAAGGCCACAGGCATGAAAATTGAACTGCGCGAAATCTCCATCCTCGACCTTGTTGAAGGCTACCACGACGATGGAGACGATGGCGTAGTCGGTTACGGTGGCAAGCTCGACATTCGCCCGCCCTACTAGCGAGCCTTTGTCTATGATGATAATCAGCGTAAGAAGGTCATTGATACCGTCACGCAAGGCTTCCCGCTCAATGTAATGTACTGGTCAGTGCGTGAGGACGGGACTTATGAGATTATTGACGGACAGCAGCGCACCATCTCAATAGCGCAGTATGTAACGCGAGTTTTTGCATTTAAGGGGTTGTATTTTCAAAATCTGCCAAAAGACAAGCAAAAGCAAATTCTCGACTATGCGCTTCAAGTTTATCTGTGTACAGGTACGGATAGCGAGCGGCTTGACTGGTTCGAGACGATTAACATTGCTGGAGTCGTGCAAGAAAAGCAAGAACTGCGCAACGCGGTGTATGCTGGACCCTGGGTTACAGATGCCAAGCGCTATTTCAGCCGGCCCAGACAAGGCGCGGATAACCTTGAAAACAGTTATTTGCTTGGGCAGGTGAATCGGCAGAAGTGCCTTGAAACAGTCATCAAGTGGGCTAGCGGCAGAAATGATGAAGAAGGAATCCGCGAATATATGGGCAGGCATCATAAGAATAAAGACGCCGAGCCACTTTGGAATTACTTTCTTTCGGTAATCGAATGGATCGAATCGACCTTTACGACCTACCGCAAATCAATGAAAGGCGTGGACTGGGGCAGCCTGTACAACACTTACAAAGACAAGCGCCTCGACCCCGTGAAGATTGAAGCCGAAGTTGAAAAGCTACTTGATGATGACGAGGTGCAGCGCGAATCAGGCATATATCCATACATTCTCACGGGCGAACAAAAACATCTGAATCTCCGCGCCTTTGACGCCCGCATGAAGCGAAGAGTCTACCGGAAACAAGACGGTATCTGCGCGATTTGCAAAAACAAATTTGGCCTTGCCAATATGGAAGCTGACCACATCACGCCCTGGTCTGAGGGCGGCAAAACTGTCGAAGACAACTGCCAGATGCTCTGCCGACCATGCAACCGCGAGAAAGCGGCGAAATAGCCAGTGTCCGCCTTCTATACGACAGTCGCACGCTATTATGATGCCGAGACGGGTGAAAAGACTGACGACCTTGCCTTGTACAGCCGCCTGGCGCGGGCGCATCCCGGCGCGATATTGGATGTCGGCTGTGGCACGGGGCGGGCGCTGACCCACCTGGCCACCGAAGGGCACAGCAGCCATGGCATAGAGAATGACACTCAGATGCTGGAGCGGCTGGAGCATAAATTACAGCGCCAGCCCCACTTGCGCGAGCGGATTTCTTACGTACGGGCGGATGCGCAGACGCACAGCTTTGACCGCCAGTTCAGCCTCATCCTGCTCAGTTACAACGCGCTCATGCACTTCAAGACGCAGGCTTCACAATTGGCGCTGCTGGCAAACCTGCGTACTTGCCTGGCTGCGGATGGCGCGCTCGTCATTGACCTGCCCAATGCCGCGCCCGCCTACGCTGACGAAAATAACGACGCCCTGACCTGGGAGCGCAATTTCCTCGACCCCGACAGCGGGCATCTGGTCATGCTGCAATCGGTCAGCTGGTTGGATCGGTCGACGCAGTTGCTGAATGTTGACTGGATTTATGACGAAATTGATGGCGATGGTGTCGTCCGCCGGCTGATTGCCAGGCACGAATTGCGCTATTTCTTCCTGGCGGAATTGCGATTGCTGCTTGACCAGTGCGGATTTCAAGTGGATGCCGTGCATGGCGACCATGAAGGCGGCAATTATGATGACGAAAGCGAACGGATGATTGTATTCGCCAGCGCAAAGGAGCGCGCATGGCTGACCTGCTCACCCACTTCCACGCCCGCAAAGATGACATGTTGGACTTGCTGGGACAGTTAGCGCGCCGCGAATCCTTCACAGCCGATAAAGGCCATGTCGACCAGTTGGTGGACTACCTGGAAAGCGCGCTGGGATCATTCGGCGCGGAAAAAATACAGCGGCTACCCCAGCGCGATGTCGGCGATTTCCTGCTGGCGGACTGGAACGCAAACGCGCCCGGCAAGCCCGCGCTCCTGCTCTGCCACATCGACACCGTGCATCCCATCGGCACATTGCGGGCAACGCCGCCACGACTGGAAGAGGGGCGATATTTTGCGCCGGGCGCGCTGGATATGAAAGCTGGCACCGTCATCGCGCTTTTTGCCTTGCAATCACTCTACAGGCAGAAGCGGCTAAAGCGACCCGTCAAGCTCTTGCTGACCACCGACGAAGAGATCGGCAGCCCACACAGCCGAGCTCTCATTGAAGCTGAGGCGGCGCAGGCGGAGCTGGCGCTGGTGCTGGAGCCAGCCACCCCGCAAGGCGCAATCAAAACGGCGCGCAAAGGCAGCGCAAAATATAGCTTGACGATTGAAGGGCGACCCGCCCATGCCGGCATCGCGCCGCAACTGGGCATCAACGCTATCATTGAATTCGCGCGGCAAGCGCTGGAAATTAATGCGCTGAACGACCTCAAATATGGCACGTCGGTTTCGATTACGCAGGTGAGCGGCGGCAGCGCGGGCAATGTCATCCCGGCGCAGGTAGCCGCGCATATTGATACGCGCGCTATCACCCAGGCAGAGATGCAGCGCGTCGAGCAGGCCTTAGCTACCCTCTATCCCAAGATGCCCGGCGCGAAAGTTCGCTGTCATCGGCATGATTATCGCCCGCCAATGGAGCGACAAGCTGGTATTTTCGAGCGCGCGGCAGAAATTGCTGCCCGGCACGGCATCACGTTGGAAGAAGGCGCGAGTGGCGGCGGCTCCGACGGCAATTTCACAGCCGCTATGGGCGTCCCCACGCTGGATGGCTTGGGCGCGCACGGCGATGGCGCGCATACCCTGCAGGAGCATATCATCATCGACAGCCTGCCCCGCCAGGCAGCGATGGTCGCGGCAATTTTGCAGGAGTGGTAGGCGCAGCCGTTATCGAAACGGTACGTTTAGAGTTGCAACGCAGCTGTTCCTCTATTGGTCAAACAGGATAATCTCTTGATGGAAAAACAGAAAAACTTCAGACCGGCCGGGCGCGGCAAGCTGTTCTGGCTCGGTTGGATGGTGGCGGGCATGGCGCTGCTTTACTTGCTCTCGCCTTGGCTCAGCCGGGCATTCCTGGCTGTGAGCCGTCAAGCCAACGAGTCGGCTTATTTCGCCGTGCTGAGAGATGTCTTGCAAGAAGAAGAAGCCTTCCGCCTGCCGACCTATACGCCATTGCCATCCTTGACACCCTTGCCAACCTATACCGCATTGCCAACGTTGACCCCTCGTCCAACGTACACGCCATTCCCGACAGCCACCAACACCCCGACGCCGACCCCCACACCCACACCCACGCCGATTCCGCCCGCGTTCATCATCCAACAAATGGAATCGCAGGCACAATTGGTGGTGGTGAAGAAAGAGTTGACGAAGCGTAATTTCCATGTCGGCGTAAATGACGGCTTGTGCAGCCACGGCGGCGATTATGTTGCTCACGGAGTCATTGAAGCTGGTATCGACTTCGATGAAA
Organism: Chloroflexota bacterium; assembly: GCA_009840575.1. GTDB lineage: Bacteria > Chloroflexota > Anaerolineae > Aggregatilineales > Phototrophicaceae > UBA6055. The sequence goes on from VXNO01000145.1 coordinate 6,068, forward strand.
TTGACGCAGACAGCGTGACCTATGATCCAGCCAGTCAAAGCTATACCTTGAAGCTGCCCGCGCCCGAGTTCACGAGTTGTCGCATCGAATCCATCCGACTGGTCAAGAACTCTTTCAGCATGTGCAATCCGGATTGGGATCGCGCCCGGCGACTCGCCGAAGTGCAGGTGATGAAAGATTTTGTCAAGGAAGCGCAGGAACGCGGTTTGCACAGAGATGCGGCTGACCAGAGCGAATTGATACTGGGCGAATTTGCCCGCAACATCACCGGCAAGCCTGTAAAAGTCGTTTTCGAAAAACAGCGCTCAACGCCAAAACGCGATTCTTCCTGCCGTCCCTCCGCTATGGGCGGATGGCGCTATAACACAAGCAAGAATGTCTGGCAGAAGTGAGTTAAGGCTCGCCGCTGTTAGATTCCTACAAAAACTATAGGCATACTTTGGTGGATATGCGCAAGGCGCTGGGGCGCATGGGACGTTACGATGACGCGACTGCTCATCCGCGTCGGACACTGCCAGCATGGAAGTTCTGTTTTTCTCCGCATTCGCCATGTCGTTGGCATTTGCCATTCAACCGGGCGTCATCGGCTTTGAATCGCTGCGGCGCGGCATCTCGCATGGTTGGACGGCGGCGCTGCATGTGGAGTTGGGCTCGCTGCTGGGCGATGGCGTCTGGGCGATTATCGCGCTGCTGGGGGCGTCGATTCTTTTCCAAAATCGCTGGGTGACTCTGCTGCTGGGCGTCTTTGGCTGCGTCCTGCTGCTGCGCTTCGCCTGGGATGCCTGGCGAGCCTCGCGCGAAGATGTGGAGATGGCGGGCGCGGATGATGCGCAGTCGAATCACCTGCTGGCTGGCGCGATGCTTTCGCTGTCCAATCCGCAGAATATCACCTTTTGGCTGGGCATGAGCGGCACGATCATCGGCGTCGGCTTTTTGGATCCGCAGCCGATTCACCTGCTGGTCTTTTTCGCCGGCTTCATGATCGCGCAGGTTTGCTGGTGTTTCTTCTTCGCCACAGTGGTCGAATTTGGCCGCCGCCTGCTCAACCAGCGCCTCTTCCGCTGGATCAACTTGGCTTGCGCTATTTTCCTGGCCGGCATGGGGCTGTCGCTGCTCATGCAGACGGCGCGCATGAGCCTGACGCAATTTGCCTAGGCGCTGGCAACCACGCGGCAAAGGAAAGCAGGCACATTGAACCTGCGCCCGTCGCGCTGCGATACCAGGCACAGCCAGCCATTGCGATAGATGTACACGATGGTATAGAGACCGCGTCCCGCTTCTCGGTAGGGTGTCATCAAGCGCACAACCGCGCCACACAGGAACTCCGCATTTGGCTGCATCCGCCTGCGTCCCTCGCCTGGGAGAACTTCTTGCAGGCTGATTATAGAACATATATTCTAATATATCAACTGTTGGGGCAGCAGAATCACTGACTTTTCAGGAGGATTTTCGCAGGCGCTCCAGGAAAGCGACGCTCACCAGCCGCCGCTCCAGCAAGTGCGTGATGTAAGCCAGCATGAGTCGCTCGGCGCGTTGATGCTCGTCGGCGCGCAGACGCAGGCTTTCCACCGCTGCATAATTATCGGCACTGCGTTGCAAGTAGCGCAGGAGCTTCAACGTATCGAGCTTGATGGGCAGGGTACGCGATTGGGATAGCGATCGCGCGGCGCGGCTGACCACGCCACCTTCGTCGCAGCTGAAAAATTGCGCTTCGGGGGCTAGCGGCTGGCGCGTGATGACGCATTCGCTCAGCTCAGGCATGAAGCCGGCCAGCTCGAGCAGTGCCAGCTCATAGAAGCGAATCGCCAGGCGGGCGTCACGGGCAGTGGCGATGCGCTGCAAGGTATCATCCAGCAAGGCAAAAAGCGCGCCAGCGTCTTCTTCGTCATCGGCGGTGAAGCGGTCAAGCAATTCAGCGGCATAACTGGCATAGGCACCGCGCTGCAAATCATCGCGCAGCCCCAGGTAGGGCTCGATTAACTCGGCTTGCGTCAAAATAGCGAGGTTGCGTCCGCGGTGCAGCAAGCAATCACTGCGGGCGAAGAGCTCGACATGTCCGCTGAGCTTGGCATTGGGTTTGCGCGCGCCCTTGGCGATTGCGCGCAGCTTGCCATGCGCCGGCGTCAGCAGGGTCAGCAGGCGGTCGGCCTCGCCAAAATCGCGGCGACTCAAGATGATGGCTTGGCTGCGGAAGCTGCGGCTTGGGCGGGGCATCGCGGACAATCAGCCAGCCTGCCGCTCCATGCGCCGGATAGCAAAGCGCAGCAAGAGCGCCGTCAATGACAGGTAGCACAGCGTCAGCAGCACCCAAGGCGAAAGCACGGGAATAGACGCGCCGTTGCTCTGCAGGGTCACGCGCATGGTGAGCAGTTGCTGATGGTCGATGAGCATCTGCTGGCTGCGCAAGGTGGCCATGATGGGGTTGAGGCTGGTGGCGATCATGTCCAGGTAAATCGTGGCTGATTCGATGGTGGGGTTGTTGCTCACGCCCGCGCCGATATTGTTCACCACATTGCCATAGGCGTTTTGAAAGAGGATCGCCGCGACCACAGGCAAGCCGACAGTGATGCCGATGGCGACTGTGTAGCTGCGGACGGTGGCAGCCAAGGTGCGCTCGGTGATAGAGGAGAAAAACATGCCAAATGCGCCCAAGGTCAGCGCCGAGATCAGCAGCACCAACAGCGCCAGCAGCAATTCCGCTTCACTGACGCCCCCGAAGAGAAAAGCGATGCTCTGCAGCGGCAGCGCCGAAAGCAAGAGCAACACGATGTAGCCCAGCGCCGATTGCAGCTTGCCCACTACGAAGGTCGCTTTGGTAATCAAGGTGGTCTGCAGCAAGTCGTAGGTCTTGCGCTCGCGCTCGTTGGTGATTGCGCCGGCGGTCAGCGCGGGCACGATGAAAATAATCAGCATGAGTTCAATGAAAAGCACGCCGATGAATAGCTCGCGACCCAGCTCGCCGGTTACGACCACGCCGCCTTGGGGGATTTGCAGCAGGTAGAGCAGCAGGGTGAAGAAGCCCATCAGCGTCAGGAAGATGGTGATGATGGCGAATCCCCGCGCGCCGCGCATGCGCCCACGCAATTCCTTCAGCATGACCGGGTTGCCGCGATAGGCGCGCAGGTCGCCCAAAGCCAAGATGCCCGCAGCCAACAGCGGCGCAATGCCCAGCAGGGACGGCGCAAAACCCAGCCCGGCCAGCGCCGCCAGGTTCAGCGCGGCCGCCAGCCAGAGGCAGACCACCGACCACATTTCCTGCGCCAATATCACCACCGACAGCAGCAGCAGCAGCGCCACATTGACGCCCGTGCCCGCCGCCAGCAACAGCACAGCCGCATCAGCGCTGATGACCAGCCCTGGCAGCAAAGCCGTCTGCATAGCCGTGAACAAACTGCTGTCTCGATTGCCAGCGTGAATGGCGGCAGCGCAAATAGCGAGCACCGCCAGGAAGTTCAGCAAAGCGCCCCAAAGCAGAATCAGCGAACAGCGCTGCAAGCGGATCTGGCGCGGCGTCATGCGCTCCGGCGCGATGCCCTCCCATTCGCCTGCCAGCGGCACATTCTGCCCGAACAAGCTGCGAAGTAGTTGGCGCATTTTTCTAAGGGTATCCAGCATGGGCGCAAGCAGTCTCGGTTTGTATGCGGAGATTTCATCACAAGCGCATTATAGCGCAGAAGCGCTTGCGAGGTAGTTATGAACACAGCCATCGCATCAAAATGAAGCTCTATAAAAAGACACCGTCCCGAACTCTTTACCGCCGAGCGCGCCGAGAGGAAAGTAAAGGTTTACGTTGTGGATCCACGCGAAATCGTTGACTGTAACGGCAATCTGACAAGCCGTTCGCCCGATAAATCCAGAATCCGCGCGCGTACTTTGCTTCCCCCTGACTTGTCGGGGGAGGGGGCGAGTCACCGCCAGCATTCGCTCAGGAGCTTGTCAACCCGCGTATCCCGCTGCTGAGCTTCGCGCTGAGCCAATAAATCAGGTACATGGCGAAGAGCACGACATACTCAATAACAGGGATGCGGATGATTTCGTTGGCTTCCCAGGGCTGGCGCAAAAAGATATAGACATAGAGCGCGAGCAGTGTGAATGAACCATAAAATGCGCGCCGCGCCCACGGCTTCAAGCGCAAGCCGTGCATCTGTGTAACCAGGAAGATCGCCGCGAAGCCGAAGAAGAACATGGGCCACAGGTCGTTGCCTTGGTTGATCGCCACCTGGAAGGCGTGGGGCAGCACGAGGATCTCCAGCAGGAGCATCCAATGTTTGTTAAGGTGCGCGCGCATGAACATCAGCGAACCCTGCGCCATGACCAGCACCACATGAATGAAGCCGACCAGGTGCCCCAAAGTCGGAATCATCGGATGAAACCAGAAAGTGTAGATGACCGCGAAGCTGAAAAAATAGCCGTGGTACTTGCGCAAGCCATCGGTGAAGGCTTTGCGGAAAGGCACTTTCTTGCCGAAGAACAAGCCGCGCCGTTGATTCTCCATGCCCAGGATGACGATCAGCATCAGCGCCACTGCAAATTGCGCCGTCCAACTGGGCAGGTCTTGGGCGATGGCGTCATAGAAAAAGAGCGTTTGCAGATAATGCAGGATGATGAAGACGAAGTTGATGCCTAAAGCCCAAGTGTTGACCGGGCGCAGCTTGTCTGTATAGTCGCGTTTGCTATAGCGCCTCTGGGCATAAGCGATGGTCGCCCATATCAGCAACTGGTGCAGGGCAAAACCCAGCCAGGCGGTCAACTGCCCCCAGGCGGTTTGCTCGGCTAGCTGCCATTCGTAGACGAGCGGGTCTTCGGGGTGTGGGATGATTTCGAACTGACTCAGCGCGCCGCCCATAGCTACGATGGCCGCGCACAGCAGCACGGTGAAGATGAGGCTGCCATCGACGACTTGCTTGTCCCGCAGTCCCAGCAGTAGCGACATGATCCCGCTGCCCGTCCCATCCACGCTTGCATTGCCGCCTATTATATGCGAAAATTGCCCTGCGTAAATAAGCAGTCTACATGGGGTTTGGCTATGCTGGACATGGTTGCGGAAAGCGTCGACCTGCGAGCGATGGGGAACTCCGCGCGGGCGGCGGCGGCGGACTTGGCAAAGCAGTCTACAGAAGCGAAGAATGCCGCCTTGCTGGCGATCGCCGCTGCGCTGGAGGCGCGGACGGACGAGATCCTCGCAGCCAACCAGCGCGACCTGGATTTGGCGGCGGAAAAGGGCATCGACCCCATCTGGATCCGCGATCGCATCGCCCTGCGGAAGCGCATGCCCGGCATCATCGCTGATGTACGAAAGGTGGCGCAACTGCCCGACCCGGTCGGCGAAGTCATTCAGGATTCAACATTGGAAAACGGCTTGCGCTTGCTGAAGCGGCGCACTCCGCTGGGCGTGCTGGGGACGATTTACGAGTCGCGCCCCAATGTGACGGTCGATATCTCGACCCTGGCGCTGAAGACCAGCAATGCCGTCATTTTGCGCGGCGGCTCCGATGTATTAAAGAGCAATTTGAAATTAACCGAAGTCTTGCAGGGTGTGCTGGCGGAGCACGGCTTCCCGCCTGGCGCTATCCAGTACATCAGCAGCGCCGACCGGCGCTACGTCAGCGAGATGCTGCGCTTGTATGAGTACATCGACATGATCATCCCGCGTGGCGGCAATGGCTTGCATAATTTCTGCCGAGAAAACAGCAGCATCCCGGTCATCACTGGCGGCATCGGCGTTTGTCATATCTTTGTAGATGCCTGCGCCGATTTGGACAAGGCGCTGCCGCTGCTGAACAATGCCAAGACGCAGCGACCAGCCGTCTGCAATTCCATGGAGACCTTGCTGGTGCACGAGGCGGTGGCGGAAGAGCTGCTGCCGCGGGTGGTGGATGTGCTGGGCGCGGAGGGCGTCGAGTTCCATGCTGGGTCGCGGGCGCTGGATATCGTCGGCGGCGATACGCGCGTGCTGCCTGCGCTGGCGGGCGACTTTGATACCGAGTGGTACAACCTGACGCTCAACTTGAAGGTGGTCGAGGATGTCGATGAAGCGATTCAACATATCGCGCGGCATGGCACGCAGCACTCCGACAGCATCCTGACCGAGACGCCCGCGCACGCCGAGAAGTTTCTCAATGAAGTTGATTCAGCCGCCGTCTACTGGAATGCCAGCACGCGCTTCACGGATGGCAGCGCCATGGGCATGGGCGCGGAAGTCGCCATCAGCACGCAAAAGCTGCATGCGCGGGGGCCAATGGCGCTGGAAGAGCTCACGACCTATAAGTGGATCGTAACCGGTGACTACACGATTCGCCCGTAAAACTCATGCAGCTTGATTTTCGTGGGTTGGCGCGGGGCATCGACCGCCTGCTGGGGCATTGGCTGCTCGTGGCTGGGATGATCCTGGTCGCCGCGGCGCTGACGATTCCGCAACTGGACAAGTATCCGCTGAGTTTGGATTCCCTGCATTCGTATACAATGGCGCTAGGCTTGACAGAAAGCGCCTATACGCCAATTAATGTGCTCGAGAATTTCTACGCGGACGCGCTCGACCAAGCGCCGTTGTATTATCTGTCATCGCATTTCTGGGGCTATGTTTTCGGGCACTCGCTGGCGGCTGCGCGATTGATCTCCCTATTTTGTGGCTTGCTTTCACTGGCAATGGTCTATCGCTTGACGCG
>VXNO01000069.1:0-3445 GCA_009840575.1 Chloroflexota bacterium
GCAAGCAGCAGGATATGACAAGAAAGACGTCAACTGAATCGGGGGAAGATCACTCTCCCAAAATGAGGGAGGGGCTTTAATACTACAGAATCACTGCAAAGACTTGATCTTCCCTCGTTCTGGGGGCAAGGGGCCGGGGGATGGAAGCTGTATTCGCACGACTTACTTGGTCTTACTTCTGAGCCTCTGTGGTGAATTAATTTTAAGGACTTACTTGCATTCACTTCTGTGGCAAAGTATTTTGACGCGATTACCCCGCGTCCACCTCACATTGCAGCGCATCGCCTTTGCCAAGCTGCCGAGTCGAGTCGAATCGCAACTGCCCCAGCCCGCTGAGCGTCAGGGAATCCAGCGCAATCTCGCCGCCCAGCACAGTGAAATCGACCTGGCAAGAGCCATCGCGGGGCTGCAAAACGCAACTCCCCCAGGCATAGCCGGTCGACCAAAAGTGGCGCTGTTTTGTATCGGGCGCGGCGAAGCGCAGTGATTTATCCACCGCCGAAAAATGAAAGCCGCTCAAAGCCAGCACCGCTGCCCAGCTGGCCATGGCGCGCGCGTAGTGATGCCCACATTCGGCTTCGTCAAAGGGGTTGCGCCGCTGGCCATCGTAGCGATTGCGAATGGCTGATATGCAGCGCAAGCCATCGTCCAGCTCGCCTTCATAGAGCATGCCCACCGCCGCGGTATATTCGAAGCCGGTCATCACCTCGTTGCAATAGGGGAAGGGACGTTCGGGACGGTTGCCGCGCGGATAAGTCGCCATCAGCAGCGCCGATTCGTCATTCAGCACATAGCTGCGCATGTGATTGAAATGCCCGTACATGGTCTCCTTGAAGTTGTAGCGCATGATGCTGTTGAGCGTCTGCTTGACCTTGTCGGGGGCAACCAGGTAGCCCAGCCCACAGACATGCGCCAGGAATTGACCTACCAACTGATCGACCAAGCAGCCCGCGCCCAGCTGCAAGACTGGCTCGGCGGGGCTCGGCGCGCCCATACTGCCGTGGATGAGCATACCATGCACGGCATCCAGCCCGCTGGCAGGGCGGATCTCGTGCTCATAATAGTCGCCGTTGAAGAGGTTGGCATCGACCCAGGCGCTGCCATTCTCAAAGAGCGCGCGGCATTCATCGGCGAAATCATCATCAGCCTGCGCCCGCGCCATTTCTTCCATCGCCCGCAGCGCGCCCAGATACCAGATGCCCATCTGTGGGTTCGGCCCATAGTATTCCACATCCATGGTGTTGTGCTGGCAGCCTTCCATGACGCCGTCTTTGTCGGCATCCCAGCCGCCGGGCAGCCAGCAGAACTCCAGCGCCCGCCGCGCATGGGGGTACATCGCGCGCAATTTATCGGCATCGCCGGATAGCTGCCAATCACGATACAGCTTCATGATGCAGCCCATCTGCCCATCCGCAGCCGCCAGCGACCAACTGCGCGCGTGCTGCAAAGGCAGGTCGACGCGGAAGCTCATGCCACCATCAGCGCGCGTGGCATAGAGGAACTCGACCTCGCGCATGCCCATGGCGACCGCGCCAAACAAGAAAGCCGTCGCTTGTTCATAATTCCAGACATGGGTGCAACTGCCAAAGCAGCAGCCCGTATCGTCATCGCAGCCTTCCCAGCCGAATACATAGCCATCCGGCGTGCGGAAGACCGTCTGGCTGCGCAGGGTGCTGATATTAAATAGCGCCGCTTCTTTGACCTGGCGCGGCAGGTCAGCGCTGATGAATGCCTCGACAAAGGCGCGTGTCTCGCTTTCCAGCCAGTCCAGCTTGCTATAAGTATAGGCGGCGGCTGCCCAGGCATCGGCGAAGCGATCCGCATAATAATTGCCGATGCGCGCGCCGGCTTGCACCGGGCTCTGCGGATGATTCGCGCCAGCTTCCTGCCAGGTGGTGCGATTGGGGAAGCGCCAGCAAAGCAAAAAAGGTACCGCGCGTGACTCGCCAGCCGGCACCGTCAGCGATACACAGAGCGAGCCGGTCGGGTCATCCTTGCCAGCCTGGTCACGATCTTCCAGCGCGCCGTCATCGCTGAAGTCGTCCCAAAAGTCCAGCAGGCTATCGCCCCAGGTTACATTCGCCCAGGCTGTGCGGTGGCTGATGCTCACAGCCCCATCGGGATGGGAAGCTGGTAAAGGCGTCGCCAAAGCCAGGCTGCCCCACTGGGGAGCGTTCGGGTCGACGCCCGCTGATTCCATGAAGAGTCCCGCCAGCCCGTCCGCTTCTCGATAGCTGTTGACATTGCGGCTGGGCGCGCCGTTGCTGCCATCCGTGCCAATGAAATTGCGCAGGCTGCCACAGACTGCCGCTTCGATATCCGCGTCGGTCTCGTTGTGCAAAACAAAGCGCAGCGCCGCGACCGGGATGCCGCTGTTTTCGCTGTCAGTCGGGATGAGTGGATTAAATGCCCGCAACTCAGCGCGCAGGGGGACATCAGCGTCGCTGAGATGCACTGTGCCAAAAGGATAAGCAGCTTCAAAGCGGCAATCGCGAAAACGCGGCAGGCCGTGGTTGGCGATAGTCGCGCCGCGAGCGCCTTCATAATCCGCCGGCGAGATGATGCCCTCCAGAGCACGCGCCGTTCGGCTGCCGTCAGCAGCGCGCGTATACAAGGCGAAGAAAGATTGTTCCAGGTCAAAGCCCTTGGCGGGGCGATTGACGATCTCCCAGCTGTGCAGGTTGCCGCGCCCGCCCAGCGAGACGACGCCCGTGCCGATGCCGCCCAGTGGCAAGCCAATGCGCCGCAGGTGGTCTTGGTCATAGCTGGTCAAAACGGGCAGTTTCTTCATGGTGATTTGCCTTTTGCGAGATAGTTGAAAATAAACAGTCGGCTAGCCTTTCAAGCCGGAGCGAGTCAGCGCTTCGATGATCCAGCGCTGGGCGATGAGGAAGATGATCAAAACCGGCAGGATAGCCAAGCCCACCGCCGCCATCACGACCGAGGGATTGCTGACAACTTCGCAATCATACGGGGTTTCAACTTATGCTAGTTTGAATTTATCTCCTGACGCAGAAGCTATAGATAGTAGACTCAGCGAAAAAGAATACAGAACCTTCAAATCGCTCGTTTCTGTATTCGTATCGCAACCACGTATCATCTCCGCTGCACCTGCCGCGTGCTTCTATAGCGTTTTTTGCCGCCTCACGCGCCCCGTTTATTGCATCTGTAGGGGAGGAGGCACCTGCTGTCCCTCTTTCAGTACGAACGTAATGGAAAGGCGTTCTAGTTGGCACTGGAGTATTGGTATTCGTCGCGGTTGGTATGGGTGTATTCGTCGGTCTGGGCACAGGTGTATTTGTCGGCTTGGGCGTCTTCGTCGGCGGGATGCGGGTCGCGGTTGGTGTATATGTCGGCGTGTGGGTCGGTGTGAAGGTGGCTGTATTCGTTGGCGTGTGGGTCGGTGTGAAGGTGGCTGTATTCGTTGGCGTGTGGGTCGGTGTGA
>VXNO01000069.1:3545-12421 GCA_009840575.1 Chloroflexota bacterium
GGCGTGTGGGTCGGTGTGAAGGTGGCTGTATTCGTTGGCGTGTGGGTCGGTGTGAAAGTCGGCGTAAATGTAGCTGTATTCGTAGGCGTATTGGTAGGAGTGAAAGTCGGTGTGTTGGTAGGAGTATTCGTTGGCGTTGCCGTTGGATGCAGGGTGATTTCTATTGGGGCGCTCCATTCCCCCTCTCGTTCGCAGGTGATGCCGTCGCCTATTGCCTGAACACGGACTTGATAAGGGATGCCGACCTGCAATTCCGCGAACTGATATGCTCGAAACTCAGCGGACAAGGTAGCGCTCAGCCAATCGCCACCTGCTGCTCGCCACTGCAATTGATAGCCATACGCGCCTGCAACCGCGTCCCAGCCCACGCGCATAACAGCAATTTCGCTGAGATTGCCCGGCGCGGGCAATGTGCATAATGACGCTGGTGTTTCTGTAGCGGTTGGCACGGGAGTTTCTGTCGGTGCCGGCGTGTCAGTCGCAGTTGGCAAGTTCGCCTCTGTCGGCACGGGAGTATCACTTGGACTCGGTGTATCCGTTGGCGTGCTGGTCGGCATTTCGGTATTTGTCGGGATGGGAGTCGCGGTGCTGGTTGGCGTGTCACCAGGTTGGGACGTTGCCGTCGCTGTTTCTGATGGAATGGCGGTTTCTGTCACTGTTGGCTCGACGGTCGCTCCAGGGCGAAGCTCCCGCGTCTCGCTCCAATCGCCCAACAATTGATAGGCAACCTCATCGCCTATTGTCCGCACCCGCACCTGGTAGACCAAGCCCGCTTGTAGACCCTCGAATGTATACTGCGTTTGCGGCGGATCAACTCGCTTCAGAATCCGTTCGGCATTCGGCGGATCCAGCCTCACACGATAACGGTCTGCGCCTTCGACAGCATCCCAGGCGACCGTGCTGCCCGAAAGCACACGAAAATTCTCTGGCGCTGGCAATCTTCTAAAACCTGTCTGTGTGGCAGTTTCGACCACAGGTGAGGTAGCTGTCGGTGGGGATGTTGCAGTATTCGTTGCTGTAGGACTGTCAGTAGCTGTATCTGTCGGGCTTGGCGTCGGAATGTCGGTGTTCGTCGCTGTTGGGACGTTGGTGGCTGTGTTTGTCGGTTCTGTTGTAGGCACAGGCTACGCAGTTGGCGTCGACGTAGCAGCGGCGGGAATCGTAACTTCAATGTATCTGCTCCACCGTCCTTGCGACTCATAAGTCTGTCCATTCCCGTGCGCGCTCACCAGCACCCGGTAGGTTATGCCCGCTCGCAAGACGGTCAAGCTCAGTTCGGTTTGCGGCGCAAGTACGCCAGCAGTATGAGTCTCGCCGCCTCCGATAATGTACAGCGAGTAGGACACCGCGCCTGCAACTGGATCCCAAGCCACTTTCGCGCCAGGCAGCTCGCGCAGATTTTGTGGCGTGCCGATGCCGCGCAGGAAGACTCTGGTTGACGTCGGGCTGGGCGTGGCGGTTGGGGTGCTGGTGGGCGTGGGAGTGGGGCGAGGGCGCGTCAGGTGATAGAGTGTGCTCCCGACACTGTCTTGGTGCTGGGCTGGGTTAGCGGAAATAGCTTCTACAAATGTGTAATAGACATAGTCGTATCGCAAATCGCGCAAGTCATACCTGTTTTGGCTTACTTCGGCAATGATCCAGCCCCTCGAGTTTATGCCGAGCAAGCTGATACGATAGCCGCTGGCATTCTCGACAGCGTCCCAATGCAGCGCGTCGTCATAAACATGAAGATTTCTGGGCCAAGGAAGACGCGGGAGCTGAGCTTGGGTCAGAATATAGGTGCTGAAAATGATTGCGACAAGCAGGCATATCTTTGCTGTTTTTCGTAACAAGTCTGTCTCCAGTTCAGGAGGGTGAATCTGAAGACCTTTTTTACTCGGCTCATTTCAAATTCTCTACAGACTATAATCTACACGCCTTATGGGAAATGAATTGGGCCTTGAAAGGTTTGTAGGTCAATTTGGTATGTTGCGCACAGGATGCGCTGATCGACGGGGGCGTCGCCATTGACCCGCAGCTTGTCCAGCAGCCCCTCTCCAGCGGCTATCCCAACAAAGGCTATCGGGAGATGAAGGCGCTGCTGGCATTGGAAACGCCGCCGACAGCCGTCTTCGCGGTGAGCGATCGTACCGCGCTGGGCGCAATCCGGGCGCTGCGAGAAGCCGGGTTGCAAGTGCCTGGAGACTTCAGCGTCGTCGGCTTCGACGATATGCCACCCAACGCGTACCCGCCGCCAGCGCTGAGCACCGTGACCAGCGAGCGCATCGCTATGGGGTGCATCGCCATGCAGCGGCTGCATCGCATCATCAAGAACCCGCGCTATGTGCCAATACAAATCGTCATGCCCTGCGAGCTGGTCATCCGCGAGAGCAGCGCCCTGCCCCGCAAAAGGAATTGACGCCAGCTCGGACAAAAGTCATAACTGCGGCAGGCGCAATCCGCCCTGCCAATCGCTCTGTCGACAGACGGCGCGCTTCGTCTATACTATGTGAAAATGTCGCATGATCTCTCATGCGTGGAATAGCCCTGCATATAAAGAGGAGCTTCTCATGTCCGAACAAGGATTCACGCCCCCGACCAGCGAATGGTATCCCCCCGCGCCCGAGGTGGTCGCCAATGCCAATGTGCCGGATTACGAGGCAGTCTATGCCCAGGCGCGGCAAGACCCACTAGGCTTCTGGGCGGAACGCGCCGAGACCTTGAGCTGGTACAAAAAGTGGGATCAAGTGCTGGACGACAGCAACGCCCCCTTCTACAAGTGGTTCGTCGGCGGCAAAACCAATATGGCGCTGAACGCCCTCGACCGGCATGTCAAATCCTGGCGGCGCAACAAACTCGCCATCATCTGGGAAGGCGAGCCCGGCGACAAAGTCACGCTGTCCTATTGGCGGCTCTGGCAAGAGGTCAACAAGTTCGCCAATGTCCTGCGCAGCATGGGCGTAAAAAAGGGTGACCGCGTTACCATTTACATGGGGCGCGTGCCCGAGATCGCCATCGCCATGCTGGCTTGCGCAAAAATCGGCGCGCCACACAGCGTCGTCTATGGCGGCTTCTCCGAGCAGGCGCTTGCCAGCCGCATCGACGATGCCCAGAGCAAGGTGCTGATTACCTGCGATGGCGCTTGGCTGCGCGGCAAGATCGTCCCGCTCAAAAACACAGTCGACGAAGCCGTGCTGCGCTCGCCTGTGGTCGAGTCGGTCATCGTCGTCAAGCGCACCGGGCAGGACATCCACATGGAAGCGGGCCGCGACTACTGGTATCAGGACCTGATGGCATTGCCCATCGCCAGCGCGCAGGCTGAAACCGAAATCATGGACGCTGAAGACCCGCTCTTCATCCTCTATACCAGCGGCACGACCGGCAAACCCAAAGGCGTCCTGCACACCCACGGCGGCTACCAGGTCTATACCTCGACCACGCTCAGCTGGGCATTCGATATCAAAGAAGAGGACCGCTGGTGGTGCGCGGCTGACCCCGGCTGGATCACCGGGCACAGCTATATCGTCTACGCCCCGCTGATTTTGGGCGCGACCAGCATCATCTATGAAGGCGCGCCGACCTATCCCTACCCCGACCGCTGGTGGCAGATCGTCGCCAATTATGGCGTGAGCATCCTCTACACCGCGCCGACAGCCATCCGCGGCTTGATGCGCTTCGGCGACGCCTGGCCCAAGCGCCAGGACCTCAGCAGCCTGCGCTTGCTGGGCACAGTCGGCGAGCCGATCAACCCCGAAGCCTGGCGCTGGTATCACCGCGTCATCGGTAAGGAACGTTGCCCCATCATCGATACCTGGTGGCAGACCGAAACCGGCGGCTTCATGATAACGCCCCTGCCCTCAGTCGCCCTGAAACCCGGCAGCGCTACCCGCCCCTTCCCCGGCATCGAGGTCGATATCGTTGATGAAGAAGGCAATCCTGTCGGCACCAACCAGGACGGCGACCTGGTCATCAAAGGTCCTTGGCCCAGCATGATCCGCACTGTCTATGGCGATGACAAGCGCTTTATCAGCCAGTATTGGGAGAAATACGCCGCGCAGGGATGGTACCTGGCTGGCGATACCGCGCGCCGCGACGAAGACGGCTACCTCTGGGTCATCGGGCGCAATGACGATGTGCTGAAGGTCAGCGGCTATCGCTTAGGCACGGCGGAGGTGGAATCGGGATTGGTGAGCCACAGCGCCGTGGCCGAGTCGGCGGTCATCGGCATCCCCGATGAGCTGCGCGGCAATGCGATTTATGCCTATTGCATCCTGGTGGCCGGCGTGGAAGGCAGCCCCGAGCTCGAAGCCGATCTCAAGGCGCATGTGCGGCACGAGGTTGGACCCATCGCCGTGCCCAAGCAAATCGAGTTTGTGGAGAGCCTGCCCAAGACGCGCAGCGGCAAGATCATGCGCCGCGTGCTGAAGGCACAAGCGCTGGGGCAGCCGCTGGGGGATCTGAGCACGTTGGAGGATTAGGGAGATTCACCACAGAGGCGCAGAGGGCACAGAGGATTTGTATGGGCGACTCGGCGAGTCGCCCGATAGGTCAACATTGCGAGGAAAAATGAGCAAAGTTATAGCGAATACGAAATCTGTCCAGGGACTCTTGTCAGGCGTCACATATGACATTGATTACTACCAGCGTGGCTACCTATGGCGGCGACAAAATATTGAAGAACTGCTGAATGACCTATTTGCTGAGTTTAGCGCCAACTACTCCGAAGAGCACGAACCAATGCAAATTGGAAACTATCGGCACTATTTCCTTGGCACAATCATCACTATCTATGAGGGTGGGAAGAAATACATCGTCGACGGTCAGCAGCGGTTGACCACTCTCACGCTTCTTCTCATCTACTTTCACCACCTACGTAATGAGAATCCGTCTATCCCCAATGTTGCGCAGCTAATCTTTCCAGATATATTTCTGCCCACGTCCTTCACAATCGCTGTTGAGGAACGCGAAGATTGTATGAGGGCGCTGTATGAGAGCAACCGTTACGATGCCGCAGACCATCCTGATTTATCCGTGCGCAACCTAGTCGATCGTTATGCAGACATCGGCGAGCTTTTTCCGGAATCTCTAGCGGGCAATGCCTTACTTTGTTTCATCCATTGGCTAATAAAATGCGTTGATTTAGTAGAAATCGAAGCACGTAGCGATGACTCCGCGTTCACCATCTTTGAAACCATGAATGACCGCGGCATGAACTTGAGCCAAGCCGATATGCTCAAAGGCTATCTGCTGGCGAACATCAATTTCCCTGACCCTGATTTGATGCAAAAGCAGAAGTCGAAAGCAAATGATATTTGGCAAGGGATAATCAAAGAACTCGCAGATTTGAGTGATGGCGAGGTAGCTGACTTTTTCAAAACATGGCTACGAGCCAAATATGCCATATCCATGCGTGCGCCCCAGAAAGACGCGAAAAATCAAGATTTCGAGAACATCGACAAGTTTCACCGCTGGGTGCGCGACCAGGTTAACGATAAAGGCGGGTGCCTGAGTCTAGATAGTCCAACGGAATTCTACAATTTCATCACCGACCGCATGTGCCGATATGCTAAGCACTACATCACACTGCGTCTAGCAGCGCATCAGCTAACACCAGGTTTAGAAGCTGTGAACTACAATGCGCACAACAACTTCACACTGCAATATATGCTGGCACTCGCTCCACTGCGGCTGAATGATGACGACGACACCGTCAAGAAAAAGATGTGGCTTGTGGCGACCTTCGCCGATATTTACTTTGTACGGCGAGTCGTCAATCGAAAGAATACGGGCCAAACCACTCTCCGATCCCCTATGTTCAGATTGACCAAAGAAATCCGAGACAAATCTCTCGACGAATTGAAGGCAATTCTATACGGGCGATTGGAAAATATGTGGGAAGGAACATTGAGCTCGCTTGATCATTATCATCTACACGGAAGAAACAAGAATCATGTGCGCTACCTGCTCGCGCGAATGACCGCTTGGGTGGAGCAACAGTCTAGAAGTAATGTGAACTATCACCAGTTTCTTTGGGATGCTAAGGGAAAGACAATTGATATCGAGCATATCTGGGCGAACAAATTCCAAGAGCATGGACACCAAACGGATTTTGCACACGAATACGACTTCCAACGAGAGAGAAACTATTTTGGTGGTCTCGTACTCCTACGTGATAACAAATCGTTAGGAGCAGATGCTTACAGCAAAAAACTTAAACACTATCTGGAAGCCAATCTGTTGGCTGCTTCTCTTCATCCTCAAAAATATGAGAAGAATTCTGATTTTAGGAATTTCAGAGAAAAGACAGGCCTCCCATTCAAACCGCACAAAAAGTTCAAACGCGCCGACCTCATGCAGCGTCAGGAACTATACAAAAAAATCTGCGAGCAAATCTGGAATCCCGACCGCCTCTTGCAAATCTAGCGCCATCTAAAAAGACCCGCACATGCCCAGACCACTCTACGCGACCGAACCCACGGTCATCAACAGCTTGCAAGCCCGCGGTGCGCGCAGCCATGCCCTGCAAGTCGCCACGACCAACCGTGGCAAGCTCTCCGAAATACAACGGCTGCTGCCTGGCTACCAGATTGTCGGCGTGAAGCTGGATATCGAAGAGATCCAAAGCCTGGATGCCTACAAGGTGGCGCGGCACAAAGCCATCGAAGCCTACAAAGCCAACGGCTGCAACCCCATCCTGGTCGAAGAGACCTCGCTGGCGATGCGCGGGCTGGGCGGGCGACCCGGCACTTATATCAAAGACTTCGCCGAAGAAGCCGAAATGCGCCGCATGATGGCCGAAAGCTGGCTGCGCGGACGGGATAGAGCCGCGCGCGCCACGGTGCTGCTGGCGGTCTATGACGGGGCAGAGGTTCACATCCGCGAGGGGCACACTGGCGGCACAATCGCCGAGACTCTGCGCGGCAGCAATGGCTTCGGCTGGGACGATATCTTCATCCCCGCGGGCGAGACACGCACCTTCGCCGAAATGAGCGACCAAGAAAAAGATACATTCTCCCCGCGCCGCAAAGCGCTAGAGGCGCTACGCGAGCGACCCATCCCGCTGGGGCATGGCATCTTCATGATCCCCGAACCCTATCATCAGGAGTTGGAACGGGTGGATTATGCGGCGCTGGCGGACGAGCGGGCTTTACGATTCGCCTTCGCGCTGGAGGCATTGGAAGCTGACAACCCGCCCAACCCAGGTTTCGCCGCGCCCAATTTCCAGCCCATTCATTATGAAGAAAATATCTATTACAGCCGCTACCTGCCCAAAGCCGACAGCCACAGCATCGGCTTGATACTGACCGATGTCGACCGCGGCAGCCTGCGCATGAACAAGAATGGCAGCCCGGTCATCTGGCAATTTGGACCCGAACGCCGCAGCCTGGCTCTCGCCCAGCGCGCCGACTTTTTTTATAGCAATCAAAATGACCAGACGCTGGCAAAACTGGACTCCATCGCAGGCGAGCGCGCCATCCCGCCGCGCAGCAACAAACGGTCGCGCACGGTCGAAGCGGTGCTGGGCTTGGCGGATAACCCCTTCCCCACCAGCACCTATTCCTGGAAAGACCTGGGCTATCGCAAACAATCATCGACGCAGCGGGTTTCGCGCACGCACAGCGCCGAGCAAGGTTTGTTCACTTCTATAGGCAAGCGACCGCGCAGCGTCTTGGGCTTCGGCTCCATGCCAGCTATCTCCGGCTGGCGCGATGTGCTGGTAACGGCGGCTATCGGGCATCATGCCATCTTCACGCATCGCAACAGCCTCTTCGCTGGCTATATCGAGCGGCAGGCGCAGGTCATTTGCGCGGCAAAAGAAGTATTGGGCGGGCTACTGGATGAGGAGTCCTGCCAGCGAGCGGCGGCCAACATCGGCGCGGCGCTGGGCTGCAGCCAGGTCAAAGCGGAGTTGAAGGCGGCGCGGCATCTCTATGACCAGGCTGGCGTGCGTCTCTTCCGCATCTACACGATTAATTCCGACCCGCGCGTGGTTGAGGTGGCGGCGGCGCTGCGGGCGGAATTCGGCGATGAGATTGAGCTCTTTGTCGGTCAAGTCAGCGATAAGCGACAATGCCTGCAATTGATTAGCCCGGAGGTGCGCGCCGATGGTTTGTTCTTCGGGCATGGCGGCGGACGTCAATGCACCAGCGCCACCAATGGCATGGCGGTTACAACCCTGGAAGAAGTCTACAGCGTCACCACCGACCCGCGCTTCAACCAGGTTACCATCGCGGTCGAAGGCGGCATCGGCAGCTCCATGGGGCATCTCTTCCTGCTGGGCGTCGACCTGATTTCCTACAACCAGCAACTGGCGCGCTGTGTCATTGAGCAGGGCGATATATTCTTCGAGCACAAAAGCGGCAAAGTCTGCATGCCTTATCACGGCAGCGCCTCCGCCCCGACCATGATCATCGAAAGCGCCAACCCCGCGCTGGCTCGGCAAAGACTGCGCCCCGGCGGCCGCACGCGCAATGTCGAGGGTAAAGCCGGCTATCGTTTCTTCGAAGAAAAAGCCAATTCCATGGTCTTCTATATCAACACCTTCAAGCATTATGCGGCGCGGGCATTGGCGGACCTGGGCGTGCATGATATGCAGGAGCTGCGGGCATTCCTGCGCGATAACAACGACGAACTCATCCGCGTCGTCAGCTCGCAAGCCAGCGCCGTCGGGCAGGCCTATGGCAATCGGATGTAGGCGCAAGCAAGTCCTTAAACTTGATTCACTGCAGAGGCACAGAAGTAAGTGCAAGTAAGTCTTGCGACTACAGCCCCCATCCCCCGGACCCTTTCCCCCAGCCAGAACGAGGGAAGGGGAGTTTTTCCAGCGATTCCGTAGTATTAAA
The DNA here is from genome assembly GCA_009840575.1 of Chloroflexota bacterium. GTDB lineage: Bacteria > Chloroflexota > Anaerolineae > Aggregatilineales > Phototrophicaceae > UBA6055. The sequence continues at coordinate 12,368 of VXNO01000069.1, forward strand.
GTGATCTTCCCCCGATTCAGTTGACGTCTTTCTTGTCATATCCTGCTGCTTGCT
>VXNO01000055.1 GCA_009840575.1 Chloroflexota bacterium
GGGCCGGGGGATGGGGGCTGTAGTCGCAAGACTTACCTGAACTTGCTTCTGCGCGCTCTGTGTATCCTCGTTGTCCTCTGTGGTGAATTAATTTTGAAGCGATGGCGCTGGCTCAGCCGCGCCTGCCGTTGACAAGTCGATAGCCAGTCCCTATCATCAGCTATTGAACATATTTTCTAAATCTGACACGAGCCAAGCGAGGAGCAAGCCCGATGTATACAGTCACAAACTACCCGCACGGCACATTCAGCTGGGCGGATACCAGCTCGACGAACCCAGCCGCCGCCAAGCAGTTTTACATGGATCTCTTCGGCTGGAGCAAAACCGATATCCCGGTCGGCGCTGGTATGACCTACACCATGTTCCATCATCAAGGTCAAAATGTCGCCGCCTTGAGCGAGGCGACGCCCCAGGCGCTTGAGCAGAATATCCCCTCGCACTGGTCATGTTATGTGGCGGTTGATGATGTCGACGCGCTGCTGCCGGTCATCGAGGCAAACGGCGGGCAGGTCGTCTTTGGACCGATGGATGTCTTCGACAGCGGACGCGTGGCCTTCTTGATGGACCCGACGGGCGGGGCGCTGGGCTTGTGGCAGGCGCGCAGCCACATCGGCGCAAGCATCGTTAACACTGTCGGCGCCATGTGTTGGAACGAATTGCTGACCCGCGACGCTGAAACCGCCAAAGCCTTCTATCACGCCGTGCTGGGCTGGGAGTTCCACGGCGATGAGCATTACATCCACATCAAGAATCGCGGTCGCAACAACGGCGGCATGATCGAGATGGACGCGAGCTTCGGCGATACGCCGGTCTGCTGGATGCCCTATTTCAACATCGGCGAGATTAATGCGGGCATCGCGCGCGTCAAGGAACTGGGCGGGCAGGTGCACATGGGCCCCAACGAAGCGCCAGGCACAGGCTTTTGGGCGCTGGCGACCGACCCCGCCGGCGCGCATTTTTATATCATGCAACTGCATGAAGCGGATCCTTGGCTGGAATAATCCCCACCCCAAACTCCTCCTCAAAAATGAGGGGGGCTTCCCAAACGGGCGAGTCACTGCCTCGCCCCTACACCAAACTTCTGTGGCAAAACTATTTTGACGCGATTGCCTTGGGAATAAATCGCGCATTTTTGATTAATCGCCAGACTTGGTATACTCTCCGCCAAGTACACAGTCGAAAGGCATTTCGCCATGTCCGCCGCATTGGAAGTGCGTGGCATCACCAAGCGCTTTCCTGGCGTGCTCGCCAACGACAATATCAGCCTGACCCTGGAAAAAGGGCAGGTGCTGGGCTTGCTGGGCGAAAACGGCGCTGGCAAGTCCACGCTTATGAATATGATCTATGGCTTATACAAGCCCGACGCCGGCGAGATCCTCGTCAACGGGCAGGCGGTCGAGATCAGCGGACCCAAAGACGCCATCAGCCTGGGCATCGGCATGGTGCATCAGCATTTTCAGTTGGTGGATGTGCTCAGCGTCACCGAAAATGTCATGCTGGGCAATGAACGTACGCGCGGTCCATTCTTGCGGCGGAGCCTGGCGCGGCGCGAAATCGAAGCGCTATCCCGCGAGTATGGCTTGGATGTCAACCCCGATGCCCTCGTCCGCGACCTGCCGGTGGGCGTTCAACAGCGCGTCGAGATCATCAAGGCGCTCTACCGCCAAGCCGACATCCTCATCCTGGACGAGCCGACCGCCGTCTTGACGCCACAAGAGGCGCGTGGTTTGTTCAAAATCATGCGCGCCCTGCTGGATCGCGGCGTCAGCATCATCTTCATCAGCCACAAATTAAAAGAAGTCTTGGAGATTTGCGACCAGGTCGTCGTGCTGCGGCGCGGCAAGGTCGCTGGCACAGCCGATCCACGCCAATCCACCGAACAGTCGCTGGCTTCGCTGATGGTCGGGCGCGATGTCATCCTGGAGGTCGACAAAGACTCAGCCACGCCCGGCGATGAGATCCTCGGCGTCTTCGACCTGCATGTGCATGATGACCGTGGCTTGCCGGCGGTGGAGGGGCTAAACTTTGGCTTGCGGCGCGGCGAGATTTTGGGCGTGGCGGGCGTGCAGGGCAATGGGCAGACCGAGCTGGTTGATGCGTTGACGGGCATGCGCGCGGTGGATAGCGGACGCATCGTCATCAAAGGGCAGGATATGACCAGCGCCTCACCGCGCCAAATCACCGAGCGGGGCGTCGGACATGTGCCGGAAGACCGCCAGCGCGATGGCTTGGTCGCCAGCTTCACCGTCATGCACAACCTGGTGCTCTCGACCTATTACCGCAGCGACTTTTGTGACTGGATCGTGGTGGATGACCGCGCCATCGCCACCAATGCCCATGAACTTGTTGAACGATACGATGTGCGCCCGCCCATCATCAACAATGCGGCTGGCGGACTTTCCGGCGGCAACCAGCAGAAGGTCATCATCGCCAGAGAGTTCTCGCGGGATGTTGATTTGCTAATCGCCTCGCAGCCCACGCGCGGGCTGGATGTCGGCTCGATCGAGTTCATCCACCGGCAGATCATCCGCATGCGCGATGCCGGTGCCGCTATCCTGCTTGTATCATCGGAATTGGAGGAAGTGCTTAGCCTGGCGGACCGCGTGGCGGTCATGTTTGAGGGGCATATCATCGATATCCTGCCTATCGCCGAAGCCGACCGCGACACTGTCGGCTTGCGCATGGCGGGCATAACGGAAACGGCGCAGCCAGCATGAACGCGCCAAACCCAAGCCCAGCGCGGCGCTTTATCACGATGTGGGCGGGCATATCGCCGCGTTTGCTGCCGCTGCTGGCTGTCATCACCGCCTTCCTGGCTGGCATCCCTTTAATCACCCTGACCGTCAGCGACAACGCCTTGCAGCCCGATATCGCCGAAGGCTTGCACGTGTCTTCTACGGCGTATGTGGCTTTGGTGGAATCGATGACCGGGCTGACCATCAATCCCGTTGCCACCAGCGCCGATTTTGATGCCATGCGCGTTTACGCCAGCGAGAACGTCATCAGCGCTCGCCGCAGTTTGTCGCGCCAAGCCAGACCTTTCGAGCGGGTGCAAGAAGTCGGCTTGGAAGAAACGCGCCAGTATGCCGCATTCTTCGCGGAGTTCGCCGTCAGCGAAGACGCGGCAATTGCCATCAGCGAGCGACTGGAGACCATCGACGAAATCGGCGCGGGGCGATTGCGGGAACTAGCGCCGCGGCTGGATGCCTTGTCAGAGCTCAAACGCGCCGACCTGCGCGCGCTCACGGAATCCGTCGCCGCCGGGCAAATGAACGAAGCGACCGCGCTTTATCCTCTGCTCGCCGAGATGTCCGCAGCTCAGCAGCAGCAACTGCGCGACGACCTGACGCTGATTGATGAAGGCGGGCTGGTGGCATTGCTGCGCAGCAAAAATGCCCTGCTACAGATGGACGCGCTAGGCATCGCCGCGGGCAGCGATGATGCGGCTATGCTGGCGCAGATCGTCGCCACCGACTTTGACGATGTCGCCGAAGCCATCGACACACAGGCGATATTGGACGCGCTGGGCATAGCCGAGCCGGCAGGGCTGGGCGCGCAATTCCGCATTGCGGGCAGGATGTACGATGCCGACTACCTCAGTGGCGAATCCGTCAACGCGGCGCTGGAAACCCAGCTGAATGCGGCGCTGGAGCAGCATTTGATCATCCGCCGCCCGGGCAACCGCGTCTTGCATGCCCGCGACATGGGCGGCACAACCTTCGGCATTCTCAAGAATGAACAAGACCTGGAAGTGCTTTTCTTGCGCCTGGGTGATTCCGTCCTGCTTTTCATCCCCTCCAACCTGGAAAAAACCATCGTGCGCGCCATCCCTTTCATCATCGCCGGCTTGGCAGTGGGCTTGGGCTTCAAAGCCGGTCTCTTTAATATCGGCGCGGAAGGACAGCTCTACGCCGGCGCTATTGCTGTGGCGGCTGTGGGCGCATTTGCCGCGCCCGGCACATCGCCCTTGGTCTTGCTGCCCGCGGTGATTCTCTTTGGCATCGCCGGCGGATTTTTATGGGGGGCTTTGCCCGGCGCGCTCAAAGCCTATACCGGCGCTCACGAAGTCATCACCACCATCATGCTCAATTTCATCGCCATCCTGCTGGTCGACTGGCTTATCAAATCGGTCGAGCCTGTCCTCCTGGGCGATGTCAATGCCAGCGTGCCGAAAACGCCTGTCATCCTGCCAGCTGCCATGCTGCCCACTTTCGATAACATCACCAGCCCCGTGGCGCTGCTGCTCTTCATGGCGGCGGCGGCTGCGGTGGCTTTCCTCTTGAATTGGCTGCCGCTGCGGGAGGAAAACCCCCAACTGGCGCGGCGCAATGGCTTGGTCTGGGCGAGCGTGATGGCGGGCGTCCAGCTCTTCCTCACCTTGATTGCCGTGGGCGAGCAAAGCAAGCTGCATTTCGGCTTTTGGCTGATGATCGCGGCGGTGTGGCTGACCGACTGGTTCTTGCAGCGCACGACGCTGGGCTTTGAGCTGCGCACCGTCGGCGCGAACCAACACGCAGCCAAATACGCCGGCATGAGCGTGCCACGTAATATCGTGCTGGCGATGGCGCTCAGCGGCATGTTGGCGGGCTTGGCAGGCGCAATTGAAATCAGCGGCGTCGAGCATGTCATGCACCCGCGTTTCTTCGCTGGCGTGGGTTTTGACGCCATCGCCGTGGCGCTGCTGGCGCGCAACAACCCCAAAGGCATGGTCTGGGCGGGTTTGCTCTGGGGCGGGCTGTTGAGTGGCGCGGCGCTCATGCAAATCCGCGCTGATATCTCCATCGACCTGGTCAAGATCGTGCAGGCTTTGATCATCATGTTTGTCGCTGCCGACCAGATCATCCGCTTTCTGTGGCGCGTGCCCAAACGCAGCGAAGCCGAAGCCAGCGAACTCGTCTTCTCGACCGGCTGGGGGAGTTGAGCATGTCCGCCGCCAAGTCCAAGTCGACTCGCCCGCGCGTCAAAATCACCCGCCGCCGCATCATCGCCGCTGCCCTGCTCCTGCTGGGCATATTTATCTGGCTGGAAGCGACGCAGCTCGACCCTGGCCTGGTTACAACCTTGACCTTCGAATCGACCTCCCTGGGCGAGACGCCGACAGTCGGCGTGCTGCCGCTGCCCACGAGCGCCTATCTGCTGATGGTGGGCGCGTTATTCATCGTCAGCGGCGGCATCAACCTGCTGGAACTGGCTGGACGCTGGCGGCGCGTCAGTCTGGGGCTGTTGGTGCTCTGCGGCGCGCTCTTCATCCCCACCATCATCATCGCGGCGGCGGCTGGCAACGATACCAATGTAACGACCATCGTGGCGGAGAGCCTGCGCCTGGCGACTCCGCTGGCTATCGGCGCATTCGCCGGCATCTGGTGCGAGCGGGCTGGCGTCGTCAATATCGCCATCGAAGGCATGATGCTCTTTGCCGCCTGCTTTGGCTTTGTTACGCTTTTCTTCCTGCGCGGGACCGACCTGCCTTTGGAGACGGCGCAACTGCTGGCGGTCGTCATCGGCTTGCTCAGCGGCGGCCTCATCGCCCTGCTGCATGGCTGGCTTTCCATCACCTTCCGCACCGACCAAATCGTCAGCGGCACCGTCATCAACATTTTGGCGGTGGGCATCACCAGCTTCGTGCGCCGCGAATACCTGCTCTCCACAGAAGCCGGCGCAGCCAAGCTGGGCAATATCAGCCTGCCTATCTTGAGCGATATTCCCATCATCGGCGAGGCGATATTCACCAACCAGCCCATCTTTTTCATGATGTTTGTTATGCTGGCATTCACCCATCTAGTGATGTTTCATACGCGCTGGGGGCTGCGCACGCGGGCAGTGGGCGAACATCCGCATGCCGCCGACACGCTGGGCATAAATGTCAACCGCACGCGCTGGATCAATGTATTTGTCAGCGGCATGATCGCTGGATTGGCGGGCGCATGGTTCTCGCTGGAAGCCACCGGCAGCTTCAATGACGGCATGACGCGCGGAGCGGGCTTCATCGCGCTGGCCGCCATGATCTTCGGCAAGTGGACGCCCCTCGGCGCATTTGGCGCGGCGCTGCTCTTCGGCTTCTCGGATTCGCTGGGCATCCGCTTGCAGATGGTGGGCGTGGGCTTCCCGGTGCAGTTTTTGCAGATGGTGCCCTACGCGGTGACGCTGGTGGTGCTGGCGGGCTTCATCGGGCGCGCGAGTCCGCCGAAAGCGGTCGGGCAACCGTATGTGAAGGAATGAGTTGCAACAGGCCAGGCACCGCCTGTCCCCTACACCAAACCTCTGTGCGCTCCGTGTCTCTGTGGTGAAAAATTGATACGGTCGCCTCGTCCATTACGCCCCCATCGTTGAAAATACCACGATAAGCGAGTAGACTGCGAGCTATCTACATTCCCTCGCAAAGTTCGTCTATAGGAGAAAATCGCATGAAGAAAATCATTGTCTTGCTGAGCCTCTTGGCGCTGCTGACAGTTGTGCCGCTGGCGGGCGCGCAAGAGCAAATTGAAACCCTGTGCCTGGTTACCGACCTCGGGCGCGTCAACGATGGTACGTTCAACCAGTTCGCCCACGAAGGCGCGCTGCAAGCCGCTGATGAATTCGACCTGGAATACCGCTGGATCGAAACCCAAGCCGAGACCGACTACGAAGCCAATATCCAAACCTGTATTGACGAGGGCTTTGAAGTCATCATCACAGTCGGCTTTTTGATCGCCGATGCCACTAACGCCGCTGCGGCTGCCAACCCTGATGTGTATTTCGTAGGCGTCGACCAATTTGTCATGGATGGCCCCACGAACTATGTCGGCATCCAGTTCCGCGAAGACCAGTCAGGCTTTTTGGCGGGTGTGCTGGCGGCGCAGGTGGCGGCTTCGGTCGGCTCGGACACGGTGGCTGGCGTCTATGGCATCGATATCCCGCCGGTTAAGAAGTTCCGCAACGGCTTCGAGCAGGGCGCGCGCTATATCAACCCCGATATGAACCTGCTGGGCGTCTACATTGACAACTTTGTCGCGCCCGATCGCGGCGCATCGGCTGCTGAGCAATTCATCGGCGAAGGCGCTTCGGTCATCTTTGGCGCGGGCGGGCCCACTGGCACGGGCGGCATCCTGGCGGCGGCGCAGCAAGGCATCTATGTCATCGGCGTCGACCAGGACGAATATGTAACCAGCTTCGGCAACGGCGAGACGCCGGGCAGCGAATACATCATCAGCAGCGCCATCAAGCGCGTCGACCAGGGCGTCTATGACATGGTGGCGGCGCTGGCGCATGGCGATATGGAGGGCTTCCCTGGCGGCGGCGTCTACCTGATGGATGTGGCGCTGAATGGCGTTGGCTTGGCGGAAAAACATGATGCCGATATCGACGCTGCCTTCTTCGCCATGGCGGATGACGTCGCGGCAATGATGATTGCCGGCACCGTCAGCACCGGCGTCGACCCCGTTACTGGCGACCTGGCAATGATGGACATGATGGATGCCCACACCGATGACATGGGCATGGGCATCGAGACCGTCTGCCTGGTTACTGACCTGGGGCGCGTCAACGATGGCACATTCAACCAGTCGGCGCATGAAGGCGCGGAAGCGGCGGCAGATGAATACGACCTGGAATACACCTTCATTGAAACCCAAGCCGAAACCGACTACGAAGCCAATATCCAGACCTGCATCGACGAAGGCTTTGAAGTCATCATCACTGTCGGCTTCCTCATCGCCGATGCCACCAATGCCGCCGCAGCCGCCAACCCCGATGTTTACTTCCTGGGCGTTGACCAGTTCGTCATGGATGGGCCGACCAACTATGTCGGCATCCAGTTCCGCGAAGACCAATCGGGCTTTATGACCGGCGTGCTGGCGGCATTCGTCGCCGAGTGGCAAGGCTCGGACATGATTGCCGGCGTCTATGGCATCGATATCCCGCCCGTCAAACGATTCCGCAATGGCTTTGAGCAGGGCGCGCGCTACATCAACAGCGACCTGACCATCCTCGGCGTCTACATCGATAGCTTCGTTGCGCCCGACCGCGGAGCATCGGCGGCGCTGCAATTCATTGGCGAAGGCGCGACTGTGCTCTTCGGTGGCGGCGGACCCACCGGCACTGGCGCGATCCGGGCTGGCGCGCTGGAAGGCGTCTATGTCATCGGCGTCGACAAGGACGAATGGCTGACCAGCTTCGGCGCGGGTGAGACCCCCGGCAGCGAGTTCATCATCAGCAGCGCCATGAAACGGGTCGACCAGGGCGTCTATGACATGGTGGCGATGCTGGCGGGAGGCGATATGAGCGGCTTCCCTGGCGGCGCTGTCTTTTTGATGGACGCAGCCATGAACGGCGTCGGCTTGGCGCCCCCGCATGAATCCGACATCCCGCAATCCGTCTGGGACCAAGTAAACGAGGTCAATGCGCGCCTCATCGCTGGCGAGATCGAAACTGGCGTCAACCTGGTCAGCGGCGACCTGCTGGAATAACCGTCAACCGCCAAACGCGCGTAGGGGCGACTCTTGAGACGCCCGTAAACTATACCAGCCTCATCAAACGATGGGGCTGTTTTGCATCTGGAGTCTGTCGCGCTGGGTTGAGAACGATTTGTAATTCGACTGAGATTATGGTAGATTTTCATTATCGTAGAGATTCGTTGAGGAAAAACATGGCAGACATCGGGCAAGATCACGAAAGACGGATTTCCACCATTGAAGGCGAGATGAAGTCGTTAGCCACCAAAGCCGACCTCGCGGAATTCAAGGCAGAGATCATACAATATGTCCAGAATGCTATTCAGTCCGCATTTCAAGCGCAGTCGGAAGAACTTCAACCGACTCTGGATAGAATTCTTACAACATTGGAGAGGCAGAGCGACGAAATCCGCGAGCTGCGCGAGAAAGAAAGTCGCTTCCGAGGCGCTGTGGATGCGCTCAAATACGCGCTGCCATTTCTCATCAGCGTGATTGCGGTGATTGTGGCGATCATGAATTGATTGGCTGCGGCATACAGGTATCTCGCCGATAGCCCGCTGAGAGAGTAAGTCAGCCTCATCAAACGATGGGGTTGTTTCTTCTTCTGAGATGGCGTCAGCCACCTAGACGAGCGGCGCTTGTGTATACTCCCCATCCACCAGCCGCAGGATGCCCAGCGGGTTGGCGTCTTGCAGGGGCGCGGGCAGCAGCGCATCGGGCAGATTTTGGAAGGCGATTGGGCGCATGAAGCGATAAATGGCGTTCGTGCCAACAGATGTCGTAGCGGGGGCTGTGGTCGCGGGATACGGTCCGCCGTGCTGCATGGCTGGCACGACCGCCACGCCAGTCGGGAAGTCGTTCCAGAGCACGCGTCCGGCTTTTTCCCGCAGCAGGCTCAGCAAATCCGCGACTGCTTCGTCGGCCTCGGCATGCAGGGTGCTGGTCAAATTGCCTTCCAGCGCGTTGATGGTCGCGCGCAGGTCTTCGGCATCTTCACAAAGCACAAACAGCGTGACCGGCCCAAAGTGCTCGGTTTGCAATTTTTGGTCGGCGCGGATGGCGGCGGCGCGCGTTTGCAGCACTGTGTTTTCATAAGAGAAAGCCTCGCCTACGCTTGGTTCGCCGCCCGCCAACAGGCTAACTTGAGGATTGGCTTGCGTTTGTCCTACGGCGCTTGCCAAACCGGCTGCCACCGCTTCGTTCAGCAGCACACCCGCCGGCGCAGCCCCCATCTTGGCGCTGACATTGCGGATGAAGTCTTGGCTGGCGGGGCTGTCTTCCAGCAAAACCAAGCCGGGGTTGGTGCAGAATTGCCCGCTGCCCAAGGTAACCGAGCCTACCAGCCCAGCGGCGATCGCCTCGCTGCGGGCAGCCAATGCCGCCTGGGTGATGACCACCGGGTTGATGCTGCCCATTTCAGCATAGACCGGGATGGGGCGCGGTCGCGCTGCCGCCGCATCATAAATAGCGCGTCCGCCACGCAGACTGCCCGTGAAGCCCACCGCCTCGATGGCCTCCTGCGCCGCCAGCCACTGTCCGACATCGATGCCCGCCCCCTGCAGCATGGAAAAAGCGCCCGGCGGGAAGCCCTGCGCAGCCACAGCCGCCGTCATGGCTTGGGCGAAAAGTTCAGATGTGGCGGGATGCCCGGGGTGCGCCTTGACCACGATGGGGCAACCAGCCGCCAGCGCCGATGCCGAATCACCACCCGCCACCGCAAAGGCAAAAGGAAAGTTGCTGGCGGCGAAGATGGCAACGGGACCCAGTGGAAATTGCATCTGGCGGATGCTCGGCGGTCCGCTGTTGATGATGGCGCGCAGGTAGGAGCCTTCGCGCAGCAGCTCGGCAAAGGCGCGGATTTGCCCGGTGGCGCGGTCGCGCTCGCCGGTCAAACGCGGCAAACCCAAGCCGGTCTCGCGGTCGGCTGTGCGCAGCAAGTCATCGCCCAATGCGCCAATCTGCACAGCAATCTCGTCCAGCAGGTCAGCAATCCGCGCCGAAGAAAAACCGCGCATCTGCTGGCGCGCCGCGAGAGCCGCTGCCGCCGCCCGCGCAACTTCTGCCTCGGTGGCGCTGGTAAATGCCTGCTCGCCGCGTGATTTGCTGCGCGGCTCGACGCTATAGAAAGTCTCACTGCCCTCGGCAGAGGTCTCGCCGGCGATATAGTTGTGTCCAGTAAGCATCATGGCAGAATCCTCTCTGTATCTCTGTGATGAATCATTGTACTTGTCGGGCGACGCGCAAGTTCAGCGCATCGACAATCGCGAAGAATGCTGGCAGGTTAGCGGGGTCAAGCGGCACGGTCGGCTGCCGAACATAGGCGCAGCCAATCGCCCCGTAGCGCAACATCAGGCGCTTGCGCAGGTGCAGCGACATCTCGTGTCCGCGCCCCGATACCGCCTGCACCAATGCCTGCCCGCCCGCGATGATGTACGCCGCGCCCGCCCGGTCGCCCGCAGTCCACTTCGCCCAAGCCGCCAGGAAAATCTCGTTGAAGCCCACGCCGGGGATCAAACCCGCCGCGCCATTTTCCAGCTCGCTGAGTACAGTGATGCCGCCACCACCGCCAAACATACGCGCGTCCGCCGGCAGCATGGGTGCCAGTTCGCGCATTTTTGCCGCGCTGCCCGGCCCCTCCAGCTTGAAGTAACGCACAGTCGGCGCGCGCTCGGCGATTTCCGCCAGGCTTTCCGCTGATAATTCTGTGTGTCGATACTGCGGGATATGCGGCGCTTGCTGCAGCATGATAGGCACATCCGAGGCTTGCCCCAGCGCGACATAAAACTCGACCAGCGCCCGCTCGCCATTGTCCATTGTCGCCGGTGGCAGCGCCATCAAGGCGGCGGGACGGTATTGAGCGTAATGCCGCGCCTGCTGGATGGCGGTGGACAGGCTGTTGGGCGCGATGCCGATGACCAGTGGCACAGCATTGGCCAGCTCCGCAGCGACAATGTCGACCGTCTGCTGGCGCTCAGCATCGCTGAGTTTGTAGGCTTCACTGGCGAACCCGTTGATGCCGATGCCATGCACGCCGCCAGCCAGCTCAAAGCGCAAAACCCGCCGCAAGCCCGCGGCGTCAACCTGCCCCTGCGAGTCAAATGGCGTAAAGAGAATCGGGATGATTCCGCCCAGCATGTTGCCCTCTGAATTGCCGGCTTGTGTGGCTTCCAACCTGGTTCTAATGAGCGTTTGCCAAGACGTCATGCCGAGATTCTGCCGCCGCGTTTACGACCATACTGCGGGGGCAAATTGAGCGGTTTGTCTCTCAGCAAATCATCGACGCTGTAGCCTTGGATGATCGGGTATTCATTGCCAAATCCGCCATCCCAAGTCTCACGGCTACGCTGGTTTTCGACTGTGCCCATCTGTTCATTGAAGCATACCATCACGCCAGCGACTGAGCCCACGCGGCGCACTGTCTCGCTGAGAGCCTTAACTGCGTCCGGCGTCACATTCCCGCCTTTCACTTGCACCACGACAGACTCTTCGTAGACAATGCCGTCCCGGACGACTGGCAGCCGAATCTCGCCATCTATGCCACCATCTGCGCCTCGGGCTCCAGGTACTTTGCGCCTGCCCATATCGTTGACGCCGATGCGCCCGCAGACCCACTTCTCAAACTCAAATGGATTTCCCCGCGCAAGCTCACGTGCTTCGTCAACATCGCCAGGCAGTCCTACCACCTCGATCCCATCGGCGTGAATCCGCGCGGGATAATTGGAAAGGATTCGCTCGCGCATTAGCTCGGTGGAAAAGCGTGAGATGTCGATGCCAATCCATTGGCGATTTAGTTGCTCGGCGGCGTGCGCGGTAGTGCCACAGCCACAGAAAGGATCGAGCACAACGTCGCCTTCGTTGCTGCTGGTTTTGATGATGCGTTCAAGCAAAGCGAGAGGTTTTTGAGTGGGATAGCCTAG
>VXNO01000062.1 GCA_009840575.1 Chloroflexota bacterium
CCCCCCACGCCCCGGCCCCCCTCCCCGAAGCATCAAAGAGGGTTTGGGGTGGGGATAATGCGCATCCAAAGTCTCATAACTTGCTTTATCTTACCGAGATTACCCGGCAGCCAGCGCATCCGCCACCATTACCGACGCCGAGACGGGGCTACCATCAACGGCAAAGGCGCTGTGGTCATTGGCATACAGGGTCACGCTCACGGTTTCGGCGGCTTCGGGCAAACCGGGCAGGTGATACCATTCGCCATAGAGACGGGCGATTTTTTCGCCATTGATATAGAGATGCGCGTGCCCTTCGCCCGCGACTGGCGCCTGGTCGACCAACTGCGGCGTAAAGGTGAAATTGCGCGTCGTGAGTTGGATGTTGTAGCTGCCGTCCATCAAGGGAATTAGGTTCAACTCAACAGCCGGCGCGTCGGCGCTGTCCATCGCGAATAGCGCGCTGTGGTCGTGCATTGCGCCGCTCATGCGCATCATCATGTCTTGGGTGAGCGGCGTATCGCGGTAGGGGTTGACGCCCGGCTGCAGCGGCGTCCAGTATTCGCCATATGTGGAATAGCAATCCACTTCGCCCCCGAAGACTTCGCGCTGGCCAATCACAAAGGAATAACGTCCGATTTCGTTTTCAGGATGCCAGAGAGCGACCGTATAGGTGGCGCTGGCGGGCGCGCGGAAGAAGTAGTTATCCCAATTCCAGAAGTAGCGGCCTCCGAACGGCTCGTACCAATACACGGCTGCGTCGCCCAGGGGGATCATCATCGCCGACTGCTCAGCCGGCTTGACCAGGCGCATGGGCAGTTGCGGCGGCTGGCTGGCTTCCACACCCGGGCCAAAGACCGCCATCACCGGACTGAAGACTTCGATATCGGGGATGGCTGGGATGCTGAGGCTCAGCAGCACGGATTGCCCGGCTTCGGCATTAAAGCGGAAGTAGTCGATATCCCCGGCGGGGAAGGTATTGCCAAAATAGGCGTAGGATATGCTGGGGTTTGGCACCTGCCAGGGCGCGGCCGCGGTGAGGTCGGCGAATTCGCAAAAGGGCTGATGCGCCTGCGCCGACCAGGGAAGCAGCATACTCAGAATAAGCAGGCAGATAATCGTCTTGCGTTTGCTTTGAGCCATAACGCGAAGCCCCGTATGCTTGTCTCTTCCCAGTGTAACACAGGCTCTGTGCGCTCTATGTATCCTCGTTTCTTCTGTGGTGAAAAAGTTAGCTGCGATTGCCCTGTCCCCGCCAAGCAAAATGTTGGCATAACCTGGCTAGATGCCCTACAATCAATAGCCCGATTTTTCGCCTGTGCAGGTCGTCTACATGCGCTATGCCGAGGTCGCCCTCAATCTGCCGCTGCGCCAGAGCTATACCTATCACATCCCGCCCGCGCTGGATGAAGGGCTTGCGCCAGGCTGTCTGGCGCGTGTGCAGTTCGGCAATACTATGGAAGCCGCGATTGTGCTGGAAATCCACGCAAGCGCCGAGCTGCGGACGACCAAACCTATCATCGAGCAGCTGGACGATGCGCCGCTGCTGCTGCCCGAGCACCTGCAACTGGCAAAGCGCCTGGCGGAAAGCTGCCTCGCGCCGATTGGCCCCTGCTGTTGGCTGATGCTGCCGCCGGGGCTGACGGGAAGATCCGACAAGCGCTATGCCTTTTTGAACGACCAACTGCCGATTGAGCGTCCGCGCCAATTGAGTTTGTTTGGACTCGGGCAGCGAGTCGAGCAGCCGCTGGCGCGTCAATTGCTGGACCGCCTGCGCGAACGCGGTCCTTTGCGCCTGCGCCAACTCAAAGTCGCTTTCCCCAAGCAGCCTGTACAAGCCGAGCTGGAGCGTCTGTGCGGCGCGGGCATGTTGGCATCCGAGTCGGTGCTGGCACCACCGAGCGCGCGCATGAAGACGGTCAAGCGCCTCTACCCGACCTACCTGCCCGAAGACATTCCGCAACTGGCGAAGCAGCTAGGCAAATCCAGCCAGAAGATCCGCCTGCTGGAGGCGCTGTCCGCTCGCGATGACGGGGCAATCGGGATACAAGATGCGCTGGAACTGGCCGGCGCAAAGTCGCGCGCGCCTGTAAAGCAGCTGCTTGACGAAGGGCTGGTCTGCATAAAAAAGACCGCAGCCGGCGAACAAGACCGCATCGTCCTGGCTGCGGACTTGGAACAGGTAGACGAGCAGTTGTCGCTGTGGCGCGGCGATGCCTGGGCGCGGAAAACCATGCGGACAATCGCTGAGCTGCCCAGCCCGCCGACGCCCAAAGCAGCCCGCGAAGCCAGCGGCGCAAGCCCGGCGCGCATCAATCGGCTGGTCAAAGCCGGCTTGCTGGAGGTGCGAGAAGAGCGTGTCTGGCGCGATTCCCTGCGCGAATACGACTTTGTTCCCGAAAGCCCGCCGCCGCTCACGCCCGACCAGCAGGCTGCCTGGGGGGCGATCCGCCCGGCATTGCTGGAAAAACGGTCGGCGCGCTACCTGCTGCATGGCGTAACCGGCAGCGGCAAAACCGAAATCTATCTGCGCGCCATCGAGCAGACCCTAGAGCTAGGCAGACGCGCTATCCTGCTCGTGCCAGAGATCGCGCTGACGCCACAGACCGTCCGCCGCGTGTCGGAGCGATTTCCCGACAAGGTCGCGCTTATGCACGGCAGCCTGCCCAAAGGCGAACGCTATGATAGCTGGCAGCGCGCGCGCGCGGGCGAAGTTGATGTGGTGGTTGGCACTCGCTCGGCGCTCTTCACGCCCTTGCCCGACCTCGGTTTGATCGTGCTGGATGAAGAGCATGATTCGAGTTACAAGCAGCCGCCCTGGATGAGCGATCCGCATTATCACGCCCGCGAAGCCGCCGAAATCCTGGCGGAGCGCTGCCAAGCCACGTTGATCCTGGGCAGCGCCACGCCCGACTTGAGCAGTTGGCAGCGCGCGCAACGCGGGCATTATCGCTTGCTGCGCCTGCCCAAACGCATCGTCGGGCATCGCCAGCGCATCCTCGGGCAAGCCAGCCGCCTCGGCGCAACAGCCCGGTATCAGCCGCTGCATGGCGACGCCCTGAGCGCCGACCTGCCGCCGGTGACTGTGGTGGATATGCGCTTGGAGCTGCGCGCAGGCAATACCAGCATGTTCAGCCAGCCACTTCAAGCGGCGCTGGAAGAGACATTGGCGCGCGGCGAGCAAGCCATGCTGTTGCTGAACCGGCGTGGACAAGCGACCTATGTCTTCTGCCGGGATTGTGGCTATACATTGGAATGTCCGCGCTGCGACCTGCCGCTGGTCTATCACCGCGCCGATGGCAGTTTGCGCTGTCATCACTGCGGCGCGAGCGAGCAACAGCCAGCATGCTGCCCGGAATGTGGATCGAGCCGCATTCGTTTCTTCGGCGCGGGCACGCAGCAGGTCGAGCAGGCTTTGCAGCAACGCTTCGCGGCCGCCCGCACTTTGCGCTGGGATATCGACACAGCCAGCTCGCCGCGCCTGCACTTTGACATCCTGGGCAAGTTTGTTGCCCGCGAAGCCGATGTGCTAATTGGCACACAACTAATCGCCAAAGGCTTGGACCTGCCTCTGGTTACGTTGGTGGGCGTTGTCAGCGCCGATATCGGCTTGTCGCTGCCCGATTACCGCGCGGGGGAACGGGTCTTTCAACTGCTCACACAGGTAGCGGGGCGCGCCGGACGCGGGCTGCTGGGCGGGCAAGTTATCTTGCAGACCTATCAGCCCGGGCATTATGTCATCCAAGCCGCGGCGAAACATGATTATGCGGCTTTTTCCCAACGCGAAAGCCAATACCGCAAGCAACTGGGCTACCCGCCGTATCGCCGGCTGGCGCGCATCGTCTTCCGCGATAGGGACCCAAACCGCGCCCAGGCGGCCGCCTATTATGCCGCCGAACAACTGCGCATGATCATCGCGGACGCGCGATTGACCGGCACGCGCTTGATTGGTCCCGCGCCCTGCTTTTATACGCGCATCGACCGCCACTATCGCTGGCATCTGCTGCTGCGGGGGCCTGACCCACGCGCGGCGCTGCGCAAGCTCAAACCGGCACCAGGCTGGCAAATGGATATTGATCCGCTTGATGTGCTATAGCCGCTGGTTGACAGCCGCCTGACTCCCGTTACAATTGCTGATGGTAGGCTGGGCGAGGGACGGGCTATGTGGATTTTGCAAATATGCATCGCCTCCTTTTGGTGGTATCTGGGCATGAATCTGCTCTTCCGCGAGGCGCTGGTCTGGGCCACGGTTGATCATATCGCCTGGTTCCGTTTGAACTTTCGCGGTCCTTCGACCCGCAAGTGGGAACGTTTCTGTCGGGATGTGGGCTTGCTCTGCGTGGTGACAGGCTGCCTGCTCTTCCTCAAGCTCCCCTTCGGCATGGGCGCACTCTGCCTCCTCATCACTTTGCCGACGCTGCTGTTTTTACTCTGAGAGCGGGCAGCCGTGCGCAAATTCCTGAGTCTGCTGCTGGGCATCTGCCTGGGCGCTGCGATAGGCGGGCTGCTGGTGGCATTCTTTTCGCCTGTCACCGCCGACGAACTGCGTGAAGACTGGGCTGCGCGCCGTCAGCGAGCGCTCGAGGCAGGGCGCAAAGCCAGCGCCAAACGTCGCGCCGAACTGGAAAAAGAGCTGGCTGACCTGCGCAATCCCGGCGCAGAGCGCCCTCAATAATGGATTGGCTTCCAAGAAGCTGGACACCAAGCCAAGACCATACACATAGCCACTTGAGGGCAGCGGGATTCGCCCCGATAATTACGTGGCAGCGATGAGAATTTTTGAACAGCGATGAAAATTGGCGTGCTCGCCTTGCAAGGCGCATTTATCGAACACAGCAAGATGCTAACCTGCCTGGGCGCGGTGGCGGTCGAGGTGCGGCTGCCGCATCAACTGGCGGGGCTGGACGGCTTAATCATCCCGGGGGGTGAAAGCACGACCATCGGCAAGCTGGCCAGCGCCTATGGCTTGATTGATCCGCTGCGTCAATTCGCCGCTGCCAAGCCGACCTGGGGCACCTGCGCGGGCATGATCTTCCTGGCGAAGGACATCGGCAGGCAGCAGCCTATCCTCGGCGCAATGGATATCACCGTCGACCGCAACGCCTTTGGAAGGCAGATCGACAGCTTCGAAACAGGCCTGACGATAGCGGAGCTCGGCGACCCGCCTTTTCACGCCGTCTTCATTCGCGCCCCAGTCGTTACAGCTGTGGAGGCGCCGGTGGCTGTGCTGGCGCGGCTGGATGATGGGCGCATCGTGGCGGTGCGGCAAGGACATCTGCTGGCGACCGCTTTCCACCCCGAATTAACCGACGACTTGCGCTTGCACAGCTACTTTTGCAGTATAGTGAAATGTACCCAGCAGTCACAGCCATAGACCAAGACAAGTGCCTATGCCTAGCCAACCTATGCCATTTGCGCAACCCGATAACGAACTGCCGGGCAAATCCCTGCTTGATTTGTTGCGTGCAAGCGCGAGCGCCCACCTGGACGACATCGGCGAACCCTCAGCGGAAGAACTGGCGGCGCTGGATGCTGAAGCGCTTGATGACAGCCTGGACGACAGCCTGTTCGAAGCGACCGTAGACTTGCCGCCGTCCGCTCTCTCGCTGCTGGCAGAGTTGGACGAACCCGAGTTGGTCTCCTTCGAAGGCTTGGACGATGCCAAGCATACCGACGCTGCCGAGCTAAACGATGGGCAGGTTGGCGGCGACCTGCTGGATGATGACGAAAACTTGCTGGAAGACTTTGTCGATATTGAACTGGACGATGCCGAGTTAGCCGATGAAGGTTATGACCTGGACGATGAAGATGATGAAGAGATTGCAAACTATTATGATTTATATGGGGAAGACGACGCCATCGTCCCCTCTTTCCGCGAGGGCGAATTCGTCGAAGACGATGATGGCGACAGCGCCTATTTCGAAGAATTGCGTTGAGCGCGCCTGGCTGTGGATGGCATAATCCTGGCGGCGGGGCAAGGCACGCGCATGCGCCCGCTGACGCTGAAAACGCCCAAGCCGCTGCTGCAATTGCAAAACCGGCCGCTCCTGGCATGGTCGCTGCGCAGCCTGTATGGCATCGTGCGGCGTGTGCTCGTGGTCGTGCATTACCTCAAAGAACAGATCGCCGAATTCATGGCAGAGCAAGATGTCTTCGCCGACTATGCGCTGGTGGAGCAGTTGCCTGCGCCTTTGGGTACGGGGCATGCCTTGCGCTGCTGCCAGCCGCACCTGCGCAGCGAGGACTTTCTGGTTATCAATGGCGATGACCTCTTCCCGCGGGCAGCGTTGCTCGGCTTGAGCCAGGCTGGTTATGGCATCTTGTCCATGCGGCGCGCCGACTATTCGCGCTACGGCGTGATCCAGCGGGATGACCAGGGCGCTTTTCTGCGTATAGACGAGAAACCGCCAGCGGGACGGTACCCTTCGCCCGCGCCCTGCAGCATCGGCGCGTACAAGCTACAAATGGGCGTCTTTGACTGCGCGCCGCCGCCGTCGGTGCGTGGCGAGGTCGAGCTAACCGATATGGTAACCGCCATCGCGCGCCAACAGCGGGTCGAGGTGGTCGAGTCGCCCTGGTGTCTGCCCATCGGCGACCCACAGGCGCTGGCTGCGGCGCAGGCTGTGGACCTGCGGCGCTATATCTGAACCCTACAATTCCCAGGGCGAGTCTGCGACAATGCGCTTTCATTCGCTTATTTACAAGCCGCGCATAAAGCCATGATCCGCATCACCTATGCGCCCGCCGACCAGGCGCTCGCCCATAGCATCCGCGCCGACCTGAGCCAGGGGGCAAGCCCGGCGCAATCGCTGCTCGTCGTCCTGGCAAGCGATGCCGCGCTGGCAGAACCCTCCGTGCAGAGCGAAATCGCCCAGGCACAGCAGCAGGGAAGCCCTATCCTGCCGATACTGACCGGCGCTGGGGAGCTGCCGCCGGCGCTGGCAAAGCTGCGCCCGCTGGACTTCCGGGATGGCTATCAGAGCGATTTGCTGCTGCAGCGCGTCGATAAATTAACGAACCGCCGCCGTGACATCCGCAAGGCAAATCGACGCGCGCTGCTGGTCTTCGCCGGGCTAGCCACAATCATGTTCAGCCTGGCGATCGCCGGCATGTCGGCGGGGCTGGTGGCTTTCCCGGTCGCTGAATATAACGAAGAAGCCACTTTTCAGGCGCAATGGATCGATGGGCTAATCCGCGAGACGCTTGAATATGTGCAGCCGCGCAGCACCGCCGACGCCATGAACTTCGCCGCGACCTATGCCGCCGCGCCCACGCGCCTGCATTTTTATGTGCGTGGCACCGCCACAGCCGTTTCCCAAGCGCCCGAGCCATGAAACCGACCGCCGATGTACTGGTGATTGGCGCAGGTCCCGCCGGCATCAACGCTGCCTATGCGCTCGCGCAGGCGGGCATCGACTACCGCATCATCGAACGCGCGCAGACCCTCGCGCCCACCTGGAGCAACCTGTATCCCTCGCTGCGGCTGAATACATCGCGCTTTTTCAGCCACCTGCCCGGGCGCAAGTTTCCGCTGCATTGGGGCATGCACCCCACCGCCCGGCAATATCATCAACACCTGGTCGCCTGGACAGCCGAGCAGCAACTGCCTATCGAATATGGCATTGAGGTGCATCGGGTCACGCCGCGCCGTGATGGCTACTGGCAGGTCGAAAGCAGCGAAGGCAGGCACAGCTATCGCGCGGTCATCCCGGCTACAGGCGTCTTTGACAATCCGCAGTTGCCGCAAATTGAAGGCTTGGCGGGCTTCGGCGGCGAGCTTATTCATTCGCGGGATTTTCGGCAGCCGCGGCAAGCGCGGGGCAAGCGAGTCTTGGTGGTCGGCAATGGTCCCAGTGGCACGGATATCGCGGTTGCGGCGGGACCCGAGGCGGCGGACGGCTTTGTCTGGCTGGCGATCCGCAGTGGCGTGGATTCGCGCCCCCGTTATGCCTATGGCTTGCCGCGGCATTTGTGGATGCTCCTGGGCGAGCGACTGCCCGACCAGGTATGCGCCTGGCTGCAACGTTACACCGACGCGATTGAATACAACCAGGTGGATTTCGGCTTGTGGTCCGCCTCCGCTCAAAGCGGCAGTGCAGTTGGCTATCGGGGTCCTGAATTGTTGAATGCCCTGCGTGAGGGGCGGGTCCTGCCCGTGCGGCATCCCCTGCGCTTTGATTCTCGTGGCGCGACCTTGGCGGATGGCACACATCTCGAGTTGGACATGGTCATCATGGCGACTGGCTACCAGCCTGTCCTGCACCAATACCTGGATATCGACATGCAATTCAGCCAATCGGCTGTGCTTCCCGCGGCGGGCTGTGATTGGGATGTTGGTCCCAACGGCATACGGGGCTGGCCCCTGCGCGATACCAGCCAGCACCCCAATGGCCGCCAGGTGCTGGGGCATCCGGGGCTGTACCTGGTCGGCGTATTTTATAAAGGGCGCGGCGCATTTTATAACATGGGTGTCGAAGCGCGTATCGCCGCCGAGCAGCTGCGCGCCTATCTCAAGCGACGGCATTTCCCCAGTGCTATCCCATGCGCGGCAGCTATCTGAAGCTGGGCGCGGCGCTGTTTGGGTTGGCGCTGCTGGCGATTGCGCTGCGTTATCTGCTGGCGGCGGCATTGCCCGCGTCTATGGTCGCTTACATGACTTTGGATACGGGTTTGCCCATCATCGTCGTCCAGGACTTGACGCATGGCTTGCAACGGCGCTTGCCTGCCAACATTTTGACCGAGCCGGCTTTTTCGCCCGATGGCTCGCGGCTGGCTTTGACCAAGCTGCTGCAATATGGCAGCGAAATTGTCGTCTATGACCTGCTGCGCGACCGTGAGACCAGCTTGACGGCTTTCCTCGCCATCGCCGAGTCGCCTGCCTGGTCACCCGATGGCGCGCATATCGCCTTCTCCAGCAACCAGGAAGGCGATACCAGCATCTACCTCATCCGTCCGGATGGGAGTGGCATGCGGCGCGTCACCGCGTCTGGCGCTGGCGACCAGGAACCCGACTGGAGCCCCGATGGCACGGCGCTGGTCTTCACTTCCAATCGCGGTGACGCTTGGGATTTGTATACGCTGGAGCTGGAAACTGGCAACTTGCGGCAACTGACGACGCATCGCGCGCCGGATAATTCGCCCGTTTGGTCGCCTGATGGGGAGCATATCGCCTTTGCCTCCCGCCGCGATGGCGCATCGGGCATCTACCTGCTGCGGCTGGATACGTTGCAGGTTGAGCCGCTGGTGGTGAATAGACGCTATGACAGCCTGCCACAATGGACGCCGGATGGGCGGGCAGTTACCTTTGCGCGCTCGGTGGACGGCTCATCGCGGATTATGCGCGTGGATGTGCAAACGGGCGAACTGACCCAGTTGGCTCTGGGCGGGGTGGATGCCGATGCGCTTGTCTGGTGCTGCTGAGTAGGGTGAGGCGGCGACTCGCCCGATTGGGTCTGCCCCCGGCGCTCATTTTCCGCAACGCAGGATCGCGTAGATTGCGCTTATGACCCGTCCCTCTTGGCGCGCGCGAATGACGGCGGGTCGGTATGGCGGATTTCTGTAATGTGAATCCAGTCTTGGGAATGCTCCTCAACCAGGTAGATGCCGGGGATGGCGATGATGCCGAAGAAGAGCCGCACAATGGTTACGCCAATGAAGAGCTCCAGGAAGCGATCCATGGAGATTACGCCACCCAGCGCCAGAACCAGGAAGAGGACGCGGTCCAGCGGGATGCTGATGATGTTGCTGGCTAAGACGCGCCCCCATTGTTTTTCTCGCCCGAAGCGCTGCAGCCAGCGAGTATAGATTTCCGTATCGACCAACTGACTGATCACCGATGCCAGCACAGCCGCCAGCAAAAAGCGCCATTCTGGGGTCAGCAGCGCGCCTAGCGTGATGCGTTCGGCTTCGCTCATCTCCGGCGGCAGGCTGGCGATTAAGGCGAAGAAGGCTTGCACGACCAGGTAGATGAAGGCGGCGGCGATGATTAAAGTGCGCGCGATACGCGGACCCGCCAGTTTGTGCGCCATATCGCGCAGGGTGAAGGTCAACGGATAGACAATTGAGAAGCTATCAATGGCGATTCCAAACAGGATAAGTTCGCGCAAATTAGATATATCGGCGATCATCTGCGCGGCTACATAGGCAACGCTGACCAGTATCAAGATATGCAAATTTCGGATAGACATGGCTCACCTCTTTGCTGCGCCTGCTCTCATTGTAGCACAGCCACCCTTCACTTCGGTCAGGCTAAGCCGATGAATCTTGCTTGTGGCGCGCTTCCGCCTCGAGCAGCCGCTGCTTGCGTTCGATGCCCCAGCGATAGCCACCGAGCTGGCCATCTTTGCGCAGGACGCGATGGCAGGGGATGACCAGGGCGACGGGATTGCGCGCGCAAGCCTGTGCCACGGCGCGGGTCGCTTTGGGCTGGCCGATGGCGGCGGCAACCTCGCTGTAGTTGCGCGTCTCGCCGGGCGGGATGCTTTGCAAAGCTGCCCAGACCCGGTGCTGGAAAGCGGTCGCGCGTAGGTCCAGCGGCAAGTCCAGCGCCGGCTGCCAGCCTCCCAGCCAGGCGATGATCTGCGCCGTCCAGCCGCCCAAACCGTTATCATCGCGCAGCCGCTCGGCTTCAGCGAATTCATTTTCGAAGTCGGCGATTAGCTGGGCGCTTTGGTCACCCAGGCTCAGCTTGCAGATGCCGCGATCAGTCGCCGCGACCAGCAGCCAGCCCAGCGGACAAGGCAGCGCGCTATAGCGAATCGTCATGCCCGCGCCACGGTCGCGATAAGCCGTGGGCGTCATGCCGAGCTGCTGGTCGCTGTGTTCGTACAAGCGACTTGTCGAGCCGTAGCCGGCGGCATAAATAGCATCGGTGATGCGCGCCCCGTCCCGCAGCTCACCCTTAAACGCTTCCAGCCGCAGCTTCGCCGCATATTCGCGCGGTGAAAAACCGGTCGCGCGTTTGAAACGGCGCTGTAAATGCCCGGGGCTGAGGTGAAAGCGCGCGCTCAATTGCGCCAGGCTGATGCTTTCAGGCTGTGCCGAGCGCAGAAAAGCGCAGATTTGCGCTGCCAAGAGGCTATCTTGCTTGTCGATGGTTTCGCCAGTCATCGCCGCGTTCTCCAATTTGCCAGCGCTGCCATTATCCTGGCATATCGAAGCGCGCGCGACACTCCGATTCTTGTGCAGTTGCCGACTAGCTCAGCCTTCGCCCCAATTTTCTATGAAATGTTCGCGCTCCACGCCCAGCCCATCGGCAACGCGGTTGATGTAATTGAAGAAGCCGATGACCTGCGTGGCATCGTGAATGGCGGTATCGTCCCAGCCGGCAGCGCGCAACTGCTGTATATCCGTCGCATCCATGGTGGTTGGCTGCAAGGTGAGTTTTTCGGCATAAGCGCAGAGGGCGCGGTCAGCTTCGTCCAGCTCTGCCGCGCGCCAATCGCGGACGATGGCATGCACCAGGGCGTCGGCGGCTGCGTCGGACAGGTCGGTGACCTCGGCACGGAGGTCATGCGCATGTGACTGGATTCAGTAGTGGCAGTTGTTGGCGCGGCTGACGACAACCGCCAGCATCTCGCGCTGCGCCCGCGAAAGGGGCGAGGCGGCAAACATAGCCGCGCCATAAAAGTCCATCGCCGCTTTCATGACGCGCCCGTTGAGCGACATAATCTGCACGATGTTCCAGACGCGCCCGGCCCGGGCAACGGCTTTTTCCAGCTCGCGCTTGACGAGACCGGTGGCCTCTTCGAGGGTTACTTGTTTGATGTAGGGCATACAAATATCTCGCTAGAATAGGTCGGGTGGCTGGATACAGCCAGTGCTGATGAGTTCGGCTGGATCAGGATAGTCCGCAGGAATGCCCGGCGCTGTAACGGGCGCGCCAGCCTCGATTTTGGCATAGACATCATAGTTGAGCTCCAGCAATTGCTCAAGCATGTCGCCTGCGGGATCAAATCCGTAAGCGTCAAGAACGGCGGCATCAAGCGCGACGTGCAGGCCCCGCAAACGGTTGTGGCCGGGCTGCTCAAGCGTTTGATACATGGCGCGCAGGGTGAGATTGGACCCGTCTTGCGCCATGCGTTCGCGGCGAAACTCGTGCAGGTCGCGCGCGGAGTCGGCCACCGCTTTGACCGCGTCTGCCGCTGGCTGCTGAGGGAAAGGGAAGGTGTCGAAGACGCTGTGAGAGGTATAGCGGAAATCTGCCTTCAATGTGGACGCTTTTTCGACAAACCACTGCCAATGCGCGTTGGACTGCAAGATACCAAAGGTGTAGTCGTCCTCAAATGCGAATACTTTCAGCGCTGAATCGGGGCGAATTGAATTGGCGGCAAAATCAAAAATCGGCCTCTTGGTCACGCG
>VXNO01000119.1 GCA_009840575.1 Chloroflexota bacterium
CCCAAGGAATATGCGCCCGAGCCTATGAAGGGCAGGGCGGCAGCGGCTCAATTTCGATTTCCTGGAATACTTACACTCTCGACTCCCAAGACCCTGGCACAGCCTGGTATTGCGTATTCATCGACAGCGAAGCAAAAGCTACCAGCGCGACTTCAGCTACATTTGATGGCTTAGAACCCGGCCAAGACTATAGCTGGGGCGTGGATGTTTTCTCCTGCGCCATAGGCGAAACGATGGTAGACGGCAATTGCTCGAGAATTACTTCTGATACGTTGCACGCTGAAGGGGTCGCAAGAGCCAGTGGCGGACGAGCAAGCGCCACCGATAGCAGCAGCAGCTCCCGTTCCAGCGAATCCAGCGCGCCGAGCCGTCCGCCGGCGGTGTATATTGACCACAGCGTGACGGTCAGCGGTGGCGTGAACTACCAGCCGGTCACGGACTCTGGCATCGGCAACGCGGCAGTCCTGGCGCAGGGCGTCGTCTCGGCGACTGATGTATGGGGCGTTGTCCCGTCGGGCACGCGCGTCTGCTTCATTGAACGTTCTGGCAGTGCTGTCATGTTCCTGAATGCGGCTTATTCGCCACGGCTGCTGTCTCAGTTGCCGCATTTCGTTGATGGTGGCAATATCTGCGTGGACTTGCCCGGCGCTGGCACGGTGGTCCTGGTTGGCGGTGCCGCGCCGGCTGACCCGCCCGCGCCCGCGCCTGATTTTTCGCAGCCGCTCTGCCAGATCAAGCTATCAGAAACCTTGTACCTGCGCGATGCCCCTGGTGGCCGCAGCTTCGCTTTGGTCTGGCAGTATTCGGAAGTGCCAGTCTATGTGATTGACGGCGACTGGTATCTGGTCGAGTTTCGGGGGCGCAGCGGCTATATCTGGCGGCATTATCGCAATGTGCTGTGGGGCGAGTGCTCTTAGCGCCCTCACCCAAGGCTTAATTCACCACAGAGGCACAGAGAGGGCTTCCAAGGCAAGCCCCTACAGTTTTCCCTTAGCCATGGGGCTTTGTTCCCTCTGTGTATTCTTGTTTCCTCTGTGGTGAATTCTTTGCGATTGACAGGCACGCGCCTTGTGGCTATACTCGCCCGCAATCGCGCTCGTTCGTGATGATGAGTCGGGCCCCTTGCGGCAGAAAATTCCGAACCGTGTCAGGGCTTAACGGCAGCAGCACTAAGGAAAACCTCTGGGTGTCTTGTGGTTTCCTGACTCATCATCAGGGACGAGCGCTTTTTTGCATCGGCTAGCGCAGCGTCGCCACTGTGATGACCTCATCAAATTGCCGGCAATAGATGACGGCGGAATTGTAGACTGTCAAGTTGTGCCCAGCCGGCAGCAAGTAGCTCTGGTCGCCGATATTGCCTTTGAGCCGCCCCAGGTCAAGGAAGTCCGCGCCGATCTGCGCTGGCTCAAGCGGCTGAAAATCGCGCGAGAGATAGATGCGCATATCACCGCCGCGCGCCGATTCAAAGTTCATCAATTGCAGGCTGCGCCGCCCGTCCGCCCATTGATAGATAGTGGCATCGCCCGCCCCCCAGTGCAGCGCGTTCAACTGGATGAATTCGCCGCTGGCCAAAGCGATCGCATCGGTCTGCGGGTTTCCCCAATCGGCATCGCGGGGCGCGAGCTCGGGCGCGCTGATGGCAACGCGCGCCATTTCCAGCGCTTTGGCGGGGTCTTTGCCATGTTCTTCCAGAAGCTCTTCGCGTTGGTCGCTGGGCAGCGCCAGATAGTCGTCTTGCAAGTCAATCTCCAAGCCCGGAAAGCCACCCCGCAGCGATGGCGGCTGGAAGCTGCCTCGCCAGGCTGGGAAGCTCCAGACAGCCACCGCGACCAAAGCCACCAGGCTC
Source organism: Chloroflexota bacterium (assembly GCA_009840575.1). Classification (GTDB taxonomy): domain Bacteria; phylum Chloroflexota; class Anaerolineae; order Aggregatilineales; family Phototrophicaceae; genus UBA6055. The sequence goes on from VXNO01000119.1 coordinate 1,847, forward strand.
AGTAGGATGAGGCGCAGTCGCAAGTCCATTTCTATCTTCTCGGGTTCTGCCTTCTACAAGTTTACATTCCTAGAGGTCTTCATGGCGCGTTTTTGTGGCGGGCAGGGTCAAGATTAGCGGCAGCGACAGCAGGGAAATCAGCGCAGCCAGGATGAAAGCATTCTGCAAGCCGAACAAATCGCCCAGGATACCGGCGATCATCACATTCACCGCGCGGATGCCAAAGGCGTATAACATGAAGATGCCGTTGGCGGTGGCGCGGCTTTCCGGCAGTTGATCCTGCACCAGCGCCAGGAAGACCGGCGACACGGACAGCGCCGTCAAGCCCAGCCCGATCAGCAGTGGCACCATCAGCGCGCCCTCCACATGCACGAAGAGCAGCATCAGCAGCGCCGAGATCAAGGTCGCGCCAGCCACCATCCTGCGCCGGCCCAGGCGGTCGCTCAAAGTGCCGCCAGCCAGCGCCCCGCCCACGCCCGACAATTCGTATAGGGCGAGCGCGCTTGTCGCCAAGGTCAGCTCAAAGCCGCGCACATCCACCAGGTAGACGACCATGAAGATGCCCAGGCAGCTGACCGCCATATTGCGCAGCAGCATCACCGCCAGCAGCGGCGCGAAGACCCGCGCAAAACGTCGCAGCATCGGCTTGCCAACGCGCTTGCGCCGCTCGCTCTTGGCGGAAACATCGCGCAGACGCCACCACAGCACGGCGCTGGCCAGCCAGCCGAAGAACATCAGCCGCCACAAGCCTTCCATGCCCCATTGCGCCACGCCAAAACCCACCAGCAACGGTCCCACCGAGCGCGCCAGTTCGCCGCCCGCCATGAAGAAACTCATGCCGCGTCCGACCCTGTCGCCGGACATATGCGCGATCATCGCCGGCGCCGGCGCATGAAATGCCATGATGCTGACGCCCACGCCAAAGAGCAGCAGCGCCGCCGTGCCATAACTGGGCATGAAGCCGATCAGCGAAGCCATGGTGGCGGTGGCGGCAGGTGCAAAGATGACCAGGTAGCGCAGGCTGAAGCGGTCAGCCAGCCAGCCGATGACCGGACCCAGCAGCGATGGCAACTGCATGAATACAGGCAAAGAACCCGCCATCGCCAGCGATAAGCCCAGCTTGTCGATCAGCAACGGCAAGAGCGGCGCGATGAATGCCGAAAAAATATCGTGAACGAAGTGCCCCGCGCAGATCAAGATGATGCGGCTCGTCTGGAAACTGCTGCGCTCTTGAGCCTCGCCGGGCAGGGAAGCTGCCTTTGTCGTCATGGATATTTGCTGTTTGCCTGCTGTTACTCAAGGATAATTGAGTAGCCTAGCGCATGAGCAGATGCGCGGCAAGGTCATCTCGGCGACTTCGGCGGGCGAGTCACCGCCTGTCCCTTACACCAAACCTCTGCGCTCTCTGTGTCCTCGTTGTCCTCTGTGTTGAAATGTATTGTCTTGCATTTTGATGCAATCACCCTGTGCCGGCATGAAAACGCGCGCATTGTCTGCTAAGATGAAAGTTATGAAAAATGCGCACCCGCCTTTCAGCAACCGTCGCTACCTGGACGCGCTCGCCCAGCATATCGTCGTCTTTGATGGCGCGATGGGCACCAGCATCCAGCAAGTTGACCTGTCGCCAGCCGATTTTGGTGGCGAGGCTTATCAAGATTGTCTCGACTACCTCGTCATCACGCGCCCGGATGTCATCCGCGCCATTCACGATTCGTATTTAAGGGTCGGCGCGCAGGCAATAATCACCAACACTTTCCGCGCCAACCGCCGCACCCTGGACGAACATGGGCTGGGCGCGCGCACGATTGAAATCAACCGCGCCGCCGCCGCGATCGCCCGCACTGCCTGTAATGCCGCGGAAGCGGAAACGAGCTTGCCGCGCTTCGTCGCTGGCAGCCTGGGCCCCAGTGGCATGTTGCCCTCAGGCGATGATCCTGAGCTCAGCGATGTCACTTTTGACGAGCTCGCCGCGCTATTCGGGGAGCAGGCGCAGGGTTTGGTCGAAGGCGGCGCGGACTTGCTGCTGCTGGAAACGGGGCAGGATATCCTTGAGGTCAAAGCGGCTATTCATGGCATCGGTCGCTGCTTCGTGAAACTAGGCCTGCGCATCCCCTTGCAAGCGCAGATTACCCTGGACGTCAGCGGGCGTATGCTCTTTGGCACGGATATCGCCGGCGCGCTGGCCACCCTGCAGCCGCTGCCCATTGATGCGCTGGGCTTGAATTGCTCGACCGGTCCCGAATATATGCGCCAGCCCATCCAGTATTTGCTGGAGCGCTCGCCCTTCCCGATCAGCGTCGTGCCCAATGCGGGCTTGCCCATCAATGTCGATGGCGAGGCAGTCTACCCCATGCAGCCGACGCCTTTCGCCGCGATGGTGGGCGAATTCGCGCGCTGGGGCGTGAATGCGGTCGGCGGCTGCTGTGGCACGACGCCTGAGCATATCCTTGAGCTTTTCCAGGCGGTGCACGGCTGCTCGTATGCGGATGCGCTGGCTGGGCAGAGCGACTTGCGCGCGCCGACGCCACGCCAAGTTCTACATGAGCCACAAGCCTCCAGCGGCATGACCGCCACGCGCCTGCTGCAAGACCCAGGACCGACTCTGATTGGCGAGCGCGTCAACAGCCAGGGCAGCCGCAAAGTCAAGCGCCTGCTGCTGGCGGATGACTATGACAGCATCGTGCAGATCGCGGTCGGGCAGGTCGAAGGCGGCGCGCACATGCTGGATGTCTGCGTCGCCTTGACCGAGCGCGATGACGAACTGGCGCAGATGCAGCGGCTCGTCAAGAAGCTGTCGATGGCGGTAGAAGCGCCACTCATCATCGATACCACCGAAGCGGACGTCGCCGAAGCGGCGCTGGCGCTGTATCCCGGGCGCGGCATCATCAATGGCAACAACCTCGAAAACGGCCGCGAGCGCATCGATAGCATCCTGCCCATCGCCCGCAAACATGGCGCGGCTGTGCTATCCATGACCATCGACGAGAATGGCATGGCGCACACCCGCCAGCGCAAATTCGCCATCGCCGAGCGCATCTGCGCAATCGCGCGCGACGAATACGGCTTGCAGCTCGAAGACCTCATCTTCGACACGTTGACCTTCCCGCTGACGACCGGACAGGCTGAGCTGCGCAATGACGCCGTCGAGACCCTGGAAGGCATTCGACTAATCAAGCAGCGCATCCCCGGCGTGATGACAGCGCTGGGCATCTCCAATGTCAGTTTTGGGGTCGGGGCGGCGGCGCGCGGCGTCTTGAACAGCGTCTTTTTGTATCACGCGGTCAAAGCCGGGCTGGATATGGCCATCGTCAATCCTGCGCACATCACGCCTTATGCCGAGATTCCCGCCGAGCAGCGTCAGGTCGCCGAAGACCTGATCTTCAACAGCGATGCCGATGCCCTGCCGCGCTTCATCCAATACTTCGAAGACAATGATGTGCAGCTGGCGGGCGCGGAGATAGCTGACCCCACCGCCGATATGAGCAGCGAAGAAGCGCTGCATTGGCAGATCGCGCATCGCAAAAAGGACGGCGTGGAAGCGCTCATTGATGACATCTTGACGCGCATGGATGCGGTCGGCGCGTTGAATACAGTGCTGCTGCCGGCCATGAAAGAAGTCGGCGATAAATTCGGCGCGGGCGAGTTGATACTGCCTTTTGTGCTGCAATCGGCGGAGGTGATGAAAAAGTCGGTCGCCTACCTTGAGCAATTTATGGAGGTGGTCGAAGGCAGCAGCAAGGGCATCGTTGTCCTGGCGACGGTCTACGGCGATGTGCACGATATCGGCAAGAACCTGGTCAAAACCATCCTCAGCAACAATGGCTATACCGTGCATGACCTTGGCAAGCAGGTGCCAGCCAACACCATTATCGAAAAGGCGCTGGAATATGGCGCGGATGCCATCGGCTTGTCGGCGCTGCTGGTGAGCACTTCGCGGCAGATGCCCCTCATTGTCAACGAATTGGCGCGGCGCGGGCTGCATATCCCGGTGCTGGTGGGCGGAGCCGCCATCAATCGGCGTTTTGGCTCGCGCATTTTATTCCTTGATGATGACGGCGAGCCTTATGAAGCCGGCGTCTTTTATTGCCGCGATGCCTTTGAAGGGCTGGCGGTGGTCGACCAACTGTTGGACGCCGCGCGCCACGACCAATTCCTGGACGAGGTCTTCAGCCAAGCCTACGCCGAGGTGAATCGCGCTCCTCGCCGCCGCCGCGCCAGCCGCAGGAGCCGCCGCAAATCAGTCGCTCCCGCCGAGAAAATCCCGACGCCGCCATTTTGGGGCGCGTGCGTCGTGCGTGAGATGCCGCTGCCGATCGTCTTGCAGCACCTGCACAAGCCCGAGCTGTATCGCTTGTCCTGGGGCGCAAAGAACAAACAGGGCGCGGAATGGCAGCAACTGCAAGCCGACTTTGAAGCGCGTTTGGAGCGGATGTCGCGCGATGCCCAGCGTCGCCACACGCTGCAGCCCCAAGCGGTCTACGCTTTCTTGCCCGCCAACAGCGCCGGCGACGAGCTCATCATCTGGGATGCCGAGACCTATGCAGCCAGCGGCAATCTGCAGGAAGCGGCTCGCTTCTCTTTTCCACGCCAGCCGTCGGGTGAATACCTGTGCATCAGCGATTACTTCGCGCCGGTTGAAAGTAGTGGGCCTTGCCGATGCTGCAATAGTGGACGGGTAGATGTGGCGGTTCTGCAAGCGGTGACCGTGGGCGAGGCGGCAACAGCGGAATTCGAGCGCCTGCAAGCGGCTGACGAATACAGCGAAGCCTATTTTTTCCATGGGCTGGCTGTGCAGGCAGCCGAAGCGACCGCCAATTATCTGACGCGGCTCGTGCAAGGACAGCTGGGAATCGCCGCGGGGCAGGGCAAACGCTACAGCTGGGGCTATCCCGCCTGCCCGGAATTGCGCGACCATGAGATTGTGCTGCGTCTGCTGCCACAGCTAGAAACCGAGCTGGGCATGGGGCTGACGGCGAGCTGGCAATGGCTGCCTGAGCAGAGCACCGCCGCCCTCTTCACGCATCATCCAGACGCGAAATACTACAGCGTCGGCAACCTCGACAGGGCAGAGCGCATCCTGGACGCATCTAACTAGAAGAAAGAAAAAGCGCCTGCTTAGCGAAGCAAGCGCTTTGAACAGCGTTGTCTAGCGCCGAAGCTTAGCTCGTTGAGACAAACGCGCAGTTGTTGCTCAGCCTGGACCAATTGCGAGAGTCATAGGCTGTGAAGTCGATAACGTACCTGGTATTGGCATCAAGCCCGGTGAATGTATGGGAAGTCGTCCCGCTAGGCTTCGTCGTGAAGTCGCCCAAATTACTCCAATCGTTCTGGGCATAAATCACGAGGTAGTAGAAGCCGTTGGCACCAGCATCCGCGTAGGTGACGGTGATGCTGTTCTGTGTGGCGGATGTGGCTAAAGTGCAATTCACCTGCGCTTGCGTTGACATAGCGAGCAGAAGCAGAATTGGCACAAGTATTGACATGAGCCAGAGTCTCGGCAATAGTGCGCGTTTCAGAGTCCGATGAGATGGATGTATGTTAAAACTCCAGTCTGTGATGGTTGATACGCGTTCGTTAAATGAACATTGAGATTTTTACCATAGTGTTTATCTTGAACAAGAATTGATTCAACGCAAGCGATAATCAGGGAAGACTACAATGACCCACACCATCACACGCATTGGCTTCGTGTCGACAGTCAAAATCGCCGCGATTGTCTCGGCATTGGCGGCGGCGTTGCCTGTCGGGCTCTTGCTGCTGCTAAACAACCTGTTTCAATTTTGGGATGTCTATGTGCCGCCGGATGCGCTGGCTCCCCTGCTGGCGCAGATGGCTGTCTTGGGCGCATTGGCGGGCGGCATCTCCACTGCCTTGACCGTGATGATTTACAACTTCTGCGCGCCTATCTTCGGCGGCGTTACCCTGCACTTGAAAGCCCAGCATCCGCCGCGCAAACGGAAAAGCGATGACGCAATCCCTTGACATTTGCCCGCGGACTGCCCAAACTATGCGCCCAAGCGACCCGCTAGAAATGAGGCAGATCATGAGCATCGCCCTGCGCCAGGAATACGATGAACGCGGCTATGTAATCGTCCGCAACGCCATTGATGCCGAGCTCGCGCGCGAAACCGCCGAGCATGTGCACTGGCTTGCCAAGCGCCACCCCGATACCCGCCCGGAGCATTTTCATCACGACATGTTGGTTACCGACCCGTTTATGCACCGGCTGGTCGGCGACGAACGTCTGCTGGATATTGTCGAGCAATTTCTCGGACCCAATATCGCCCTCTTCGCCGCCCACTACATCGCCAAGCCGCCCAAGCACGGGCAAGAAGTCTTGTGGCATCAGGATGGCAGTTATTGGCCCCTTGAGCCGATGGAAGTCGCCACTCTATGGCTGGCTGCCACTGCTTCCACGCGGGAAAATGGCTGCATGCGCGTCTTGCCGGGCACGCAGAACAACCGCTTGCTTTCGCGCCGCGAGATGATCGATGTACCCGACGGCAAAAATGTGCTGTCTTCGGGAATACACCCCTCGCAGATTGACGACTCCGATGTCGTCGACCTGGAGCTGCAGCCGGGCGATGTCTCCATACACAACCCGACCATCATCCACGGCAGCAAACCCAACACTTTGGATAGCTGGCGCATCGGGCTAACGTTGCGCTACATCCCGACATCCACCTGGGTCAAGCGCGAGACGCATGCCAGTATCTTCCTGCGCGGCGAAAAAGACGCCAGCGTGAATAACCTGTACGCTGACCGTCCCAGCTATGACAGCGCCGTGCACATGCCCTTCCGCGGCATGGACGCCTGGATTCCTGCCTAAGCAAAACATCGCCAGCCAGATTGCTCTCCCTGCCTCATTTTTTGGAGAGGGGATGCAGTACACTATCTTGCCAAGACCAAACATCGTCTACATCCATTCACATGACACCGGGCGCTACATCAGCCCCTATGGTCATGCCATCCCCACGCCGAACTTACAGCGACTGGCTGAACAAGGGGCGCTCTTCCGGCGAGCCTATTGCGCCGCGCCCACCTGCTCGCCCAGCCGCGCCGCCCTGCTCACCGGGCAATCTCCCCACAGCGCGGGCATGTTGGGCTTGGCGAATCGCGGCTTTCGCCCGCGAGACTTCCGCCAGCACATCATTCACACTTTACAAGCATCTGGCTATACAGCGGCGCTGGCTGGCATCCAACACCTCAACCCCGCCTGGCGAGCCAATGCCGCGTCTGAAGTCGGCTATGACCGCGTTTTGAGCGACCAGTACAGCCAGGCGCACACCGCCGCCGTGGATTTTTTGAACAGCCAGCCCGCCGAGCCGTTTTGGCTGACCGTGGGCTTCTTCGAGACGCACCGCGAGTTCCCGCTGGAGAACGATATCGACCCGGCGTATGTGCTGCCGCCGACGCCCTTGCCGGATAGGCCGGCAGTGCGCCAGGACATGGCCAACTTCATCGCCATGGCGCAGACTCTCGATGAAAAAATCGGGCAGGTGCTGGGCGCGCTGGACGAAAGTGGCTTGCGCGAAAATACCCTGGTCATCTACACGACCGATCATGGCTTGGCTTTCCCGGGCATGAAGTGTAACTTGACCGACCATGGCATCGGCGTCGCGTTGATTATACAAGGCGCGGGGTTATTCGCTGGCGGGCGCGTCGTTGACGCTATGGTCAGCCATATTGACATTTTTCCCACTATTTGCGACCTGCTGGATATTGAAGCGCCCGGCTGGCTGCAAGGCGCGTCCATGCTGCCGCTGCTGCGCGGTGAAGTTGACTCGATCCGCGATGAGATATTCGCCGAAGTCAGCTACCACGCCGCGTATGAACCCAAACGCGCAGTGCGCAGCGCTCGCTACAAATACATCCGCCGCTATGACAAGCGTCAGACGCCGGTGCTGAGCAATATCGACGATGGCTTCACAAAATCCGAGCTGCTTGCCGCGGGGTTCAACGAGCGCCCGCCCGCCCCCGAACAGCTCTATGACACCTGGCTGGACCCGGTCGAGCGGGATAACCTCATCGATAACGCGGCTTATGCGTCGGCGCTGGCGGATATGCGCGCGCGACTTGACCGTTGGATGCGCGAAACCGACGACCCGCTTTTGCAGGGCGATGTGCCCGCCCCGCCCGACAGCTTCGTCAACAGCCCGGAGGCTGCCTCTCCCAACGAGTCGACTCAACCAACCCAGACAGGGAACACATCATGACTTCACGCCTGCAAGAGCAGATCGAATACTATCGCGCCCGCGCCCCCGAATATGACGAGTGGTTCTATCGGACTGGGCGTTACGATCGCGGTCCTGCCCATACAGAACAATGGCAGCGGGAAGTGGAGGTTGTGCGCCGCCAGCTGCATAGCGGGGCGCGCTGCGAGCGCATCCTGGAGCTGGCGCCGGGCACGGGCATCTGGACGCAGGAATTGGCGCAACTGGGCGAGCGAGTTACCGCGCTGGACGCCTCGCCGGAGATGATCGCCATCAATCGCGCCAAACTGTCCGCCGACAATATCGACAATGTGGATTATGCGCTGTGTGACTTGTTCGAGTGGCAGCCGCAGGAGCAAGTCGACATGGTCTTTTTTGGCTTTTGGCTGTCGCATGTGCCGGCTGACAAGCTGACGGGGTTCTTGCGGGCGCTGCGGGCGGCGCTGAAACCGGGCGGTCGCTTGTTCCTTGTGGATTCGCTCGCGCCTGATCAATCCAATCCACGCACAGGCACACAATCGCTGAGCGCGGACCGGCAGCAGCGCGAACTCAAAGACGGGCGACAGTACGAAATTGTCAAAATCTATTATGAGCCAGGAGCGCTTTCGGCGATCTTGCGTGAGAACGGCTTCGACATCGAAGCGCAAGCCACCGATAGCTTCTTTCTCTATGCCGATGGCGTCCGTTCACGCTAGCGCCGCCTGATACAGCTCGCTCACCTGCTCGGCAACCCGTTGCCAGGTCTGCGCGCGCGCGTATTTTCTGCCCGCCGCGCCCATTGCCGCCGCCCGCGCTGGGTCGCTCAACAACTGTGCAAGCGCCAGGGGCAGCTCGCGCTTGACCTGATCCTGCGCGATGACCAAGCCGGTTTCGCCATGGATGATGGCATCCGCCACGCCGCAATTGTCCGTGCCGACGACGGCTGTGCCAGCCGCGCCCGCTTCCAACAGCACCAGCCCGAAGCCTTCGAAAAACAGCCCATCGTTTATGGCGGGCAGCGCCACCACATCCGCCGCCGCCATCCAGCCGCGCATGATCGCCTCGTCCACAAAGCCCGCTATGCGCACATGGTCCTTCAAGTTCAGTTCCGCTATTCGCCGCCGCAAACGTTTCGTGTAGTTGCTGCCAGCGCCGGGGTCGCCCAGGATGACGCACTGCGCCGCCGGCAACGTTTCCCGCACCACTGCCATGGCTTCGACCAATTGCAAAGTGCCTTTGCGCGGTTTGATGCCGCCAGCGGTCAAGACTGTCGCCGTTCTTTTGTGGACCTGCGGCGCGGGGCTGGCGAAGCGCGTGGCATCCACGCCGTTGTTGATGACGGCTATGTTGGCGGCGGACAGCCATTCCCCCGCCACATTTGCCGTATGTCGACTGACGCAAATCAATTGCGCTCGCTGCATGGCGCGCCGATACAGCGCTCCTACGGGGAAGCGGCGCATGCGTGGCAGATTGACATAGCTGCCGTGGGCGGTGAGGAAGAGCGGGCGTTTCCCCGCCAGCGCCGCAGCCAAAATCGCGTAGGGCTCGGCAGTCGCGTGGATGATATCACAGTCGCGGAATAGCCTCCGCAAGCGCGGCAGCAAGCGCAATGAACGAGCCAGGCTGTGCTTGTCGGGCGGCGTCAAGCTCGGCAGCAGGGGATGTGTATTATGCGGGGAAGGCGGGCTGTTCCTGGCGCAGGCGACGGCTGTCTGGATGCCCAGCGCATGTAAGCCTTCGACCAGATTGGCGCTGTAAGTCGCCCAGCCGTTTGCGCGGTTCAGCTCGGCGGTCAACAGCCCAATGCGCATGGGTGGGGGTCAGGCGTCGCTGGTTTCAGTGGCGCTGCGGCTGCTTTGGGCGCGCGCCCGCCAAGCCAGCACAGCAGGAGAATCGGTCGCCGCGACTTCGCTCTCATGTTCTTCCTGCGTGCCGATGCGCATGACCGCCAGCAGCAGCAGGATATTCAGCGCCATAATCACTACCATCACTGCGATTGCCATGGTTGCGCTCCTGTGCTTGAGCATTTCTAGCCTGATTATGCTGGCATTTCACCATGTTTGCTAGCCTGTTTTTGTATATCAGCAGGCTAATCACGGCATATTGTTTTCATCACAGAGGTGCCGAGGGTACACAGGGACTATACAGCTAGTTACGTGGATATAGCAACCA
>VXNO01000048.1:0-44333 GCA_009840575.1 Chloroflexota bacterium
TTTTTATAAGGATCCGGCGCACACCCAGAAGACCACGCGTAATACCGTCGGCAGGGTAAGATGTCTAAAAGTCCCAGGAGATTTAGCGTAGGGCGAGGCGGTGACTCGCCCGTTTCAACCCCCCTCAGCCCCCCCCGACAAGTCATGGGGAAGCGAAGCGCGCGCAGGCATTCTGATTTTGTATGGCGAGCGACTGGGCAGATTACGGTTGCAACCGACGATTTTGCGTAAATTGACAGCGTAAAGCCTCTTGCAGTCCCCTCTGTGTCCACATGCAGATTCGGTGTACTCGGTGCTAAAAGATTTTTGAAGCGATTGCCTGAACAAGGGCGGAATTCGCAAGCCTCGTCTGCTATGATGCCTCCTGCGAACCATACGGCGGATGATAGCCATGACAGATTTGACCCGATTGACAATCAGCGACGCCCTGCGGCAGATGCAGTCCGGCGAGGTCTCGGCGCTGGAGCTGTGCCAGGCGCACTTACAGCAGATCGAGCGGCATGATTCATCCATCCGCGCTTTTCTCAAAGTGACGCCCGAGCTGGCGCTGGAGCAAGCGCGCGCCGCCGATATTGCCCGCGCCCATGGCGACGAAGGCCCGCTGCTGGGCGTGCCGCTAGCGCTGAAGGATGTGCTCTCTACCCAAGGCATAGAGACGACCTGCGGCTCACGCATTTTGCAGGGCTATGTGCCGCTCTTTGACGCGACGGCTGTAGCGCGCTTGAAAGCAGCCGGTGCCGTGCTGCTGGGCAAGCTCAACATGGACGAATTCGCCATGGGCTCATCCACCGAAAACAGCGGCTACTTCCCGACGCGCAACCCCTGGAATATCCAGCATGTGCCCGGCGGCAGCAGCGGCGGCAGTGCGGCGGCGGTCGCGGCGAATATGGCGATTGCCAGCCTGGGCAGCGATACCGGCGGCAGCATCCGCCAGCCCGCGTCTTTCTGTGGCATCACGGCGCTGAAACCCAGTTATGGCCGTGTCTCGCGTTATGGCTTGATTGCTTATGGCTCTTCATTCGACCAGGCAGGTCCTTTCGCGCGGACAGTCGAGGATGTGGCGCGCGTCATGTCGGTCATCGCCGGGCATGATCCGCTGGATTCCACCAGCATGCCCGCGCCCGCGCCCGATTATGTGGCGGGGCTGGCGGGGGGTATCCGCGGCTTGAAAGTCGGCTTGCCCGCTGAATACTTCGCTGAGGGCTTGCAGCCAGGAGTCGAAGGGGCGGTGCGGGCGGCGGCGAGCGAATTGGAAAGCCTGGGCGCGCAGCTGCAAGAAGTCAGCCTGCGCCATGCCGAGTATTGCTTGCCCGCCTATTACATCATCGCCATGGCCGAAGCCAGCGCCAACCTGGCTCGCTATGATGGCGTTCGCTTTGGCGCGCGCGTGGAAGGCAGCGACCTCATCGATAGCTACAAAAAGACGCGCGGCGCAGGCTTCGGCGAAGAAGTCAAACGCCGCATCATGCTAGGCACCTATACGCTTTCGGCGGGTTATTACGATGCCTATTATGGCAAGGCGCAAGCGGTGCGCAGGCTGATACGTCGTGATTTTGACGAACTCTTCAAGCAGGTGGATGTGCTGCTGGCACCAGTCGCGCCGACCACGGCTTTCCGCTTTGGGGAAGTGTTGGATGACCCGCTACGCATGATCCTGGCGGATGCGCTGACGATCTCGGCGAACCTGGCAGGCTTGTGCGGCTTGAGCTTGCCTTGCGGCTTTGATGAAGCGGGGCTGCCCATCGGCTTGCAATTGCTGGGCGCGCCCTTTGACGAAGCGCGTCTGCTGCGCATTGGGCGTGTGTATCAAGATGCGACCGACTGGCATCTGCGCTCGCCGGAATTGTCATAACGAATACATCTTTTCCTACAGCACATCCCATACAACTTCGACTACTCCCTGGCGGATGCCATAGAGCTTGCGGTGCAAGATGATCGTGCTGTCTGTGTAGCCGACAACAAAGTCCAGCAAATCGCCTACCTTGACGGTCGCGTTGGCTCGCTCAAACGTGAGGATGCCGTGTTCCGCCGATGTATTATGCCTCTTGACTGCGTCCAGGTTGAGGCCGCGCGGCTGCTCATGCCAGACCGGCAAGGTCTTGAATCCCGCGTCGATAACAATGCGGTCGGGCGCGGGTCGGCTGCTGACGATCGTCCTGACGAAGAGGCAAGGCGTGGTTTCGACGCCCCAACTTTGGTAAATGACATCGCAGAAGATAGCGCCGCCAGCTTGAATCTCTGTCATACCTGTGATGAAAGGCGTCGTCTTATAGGTGCCGCTGCCACCGCCACTCACGATGGCGACCTCCAGCCCAGCCGCGCGGCAGGCGTCCGCCATTGCCAGCAGTTCTTTGATGGCATCGGTGGTTGCCTGGGCGCGCTCCTCGGCGTCGGCTATTGCCAAGGTATGCCCCTCCCAGCTCATCAGCCCCAAGAAGCGCAATCCGTCGCACTGGTCGACCGCTTTCGCCAGCTCGACGACCGCGGCTCCCGGCGGCAAGCCCGTGCGATTCATGCCGGTATCGACATCAATCAAGACGCCGATTGCCATGCCTTGCCGGCTGGCGGCTTCGCTCAGCTCGCGGACATTGTCGGCATTGTCGACGATCACCTTGACATCGGCTCGCTGGTGGAGTTGCGTCAGCCGCGAGATTTTGCGCTCGCCAACGAGTTGATTGGCGATCAGAATGTCGTTTATGCCGCTGGTGACCATCGATTCGGCTTCGCGGATTGTGGCGCAAGTTACACCGATGGCGCCGGCATGGATGGCTTTCTGCGCGATGGCTGGCACGCGGATGCCTTTGATATGCGGGCGCCATTGCACGCCCGCCGCTCGGAAGTGCCGCGCCAGTTCCGCGGTATTGCGCTCCAGGATGTCCAGGTCTACCCAAAGCGCTGGCGTATCCAGGTCAGCTATCGTCCTTTTTGTTTCGCTCATGCCCTTGCTCCTGCGAATGCTAGGCTATTGGCTCGCTCATCAGCATTTATGGCAATCCCCAGGCGCTTGGGTCCAGCAAGTTGGCTTGATCACAGCGCAGCCGCCGGAAGCGCTCGACAATCGCATTGCTCCAGCGAGGTGCTCGCGCCGCTGCCAGGCTCGTTTCCAGCTCGGCGATATTGACTGCGCCGACCAATGCGGTCGCGATCGTCTCATGCGCCAGGACGAATTGCAGAGCGGCTGCCTCCCGCGTTTGCCCCGGCGATAATGTGGCGGCTGCCTCTTGCACAGCGCGCGAATACCCTTGCAGCGCCGCGAGACGCTTGGGCAGGTAGTCTGCTCGCGGGCTGAGCACGCCCTTGAGGAAGACCGAGCGCACAATAATGCCCGTGCCTGTGGCGGCGGCAAGAGGAAAGAGCGCGGTTGCCAAGCGCTGGTCGAGGATATTAAAGGCGACTTGCAGGGCATCAATCCCTTGCGCGATGGCGATTCGTGGCGCGACTGTTCCATAGGTCGAAGCGCCGATAGCCCGCGCTTTGCCCTGCGCCTGGAATTGCTTGAGCAGGGCAATGGCATCGCTGTTTTCGAGCAATTCGGCGGACGCGCTGTGCAAAAGCAGCATATCGACATAATCCGTGCCCAGCAAGCGCAAGCTGGTGTGCAAGGACTGCGTCATTTGCTGCGCCATCTCGCGGCGGGGCAGGGCGGCACCGTCTCCGCCGAGGCAGGAGACTTTCGTCGCCACCAGCGCCGATTGTCGGCGACCGCGCAGCGCTTTGCCCAGCAATTCTTCGCTGCGGCCATAGGCGCGCGCTGTATCAAAAAAGTTGATGCCTTGGGCGATTGCCTTGTGAATCAACGTGATCGACTCGCTATCCGGTGGCGGCGTTCCGTCCGCGCCATCAGCGCCCCAGCCATAGGGCATGCCCAGCGCCACCGTTCCCAGCGACAACTCCGAGAGGCGCAAGTCCGTTTTGCCTAGCTGGCGATAGCGCATCGAAAAAACACCTTATCAATGCCGGCGGGAAAAAGCCTGGTTTTGGCGCAACCGGGATTTTCTATAAACAGAGGCTTCCGCAGGCTTGAAGCGGTCGGGCGAAAAAGCTGTGATATCCAGTGTCGTCTCGCCCTCGGTGGCCAAGTCAGCCAGCAGCTTGCCAGCGACGGGATTGTAGGCGAAGCCACCCGAATGAAAAGCAGTACCCAACAGCAGCCCCGAAACGCCCGACACAGCCCCCAGGATGGGTTCGCCATCCATGCTGAAGGCGATCAAACCGACCCGTTCCACTTGGAATGGCGCTTGCGCCAGGGCGGGCAGCAGCGCTTGCGCCTTGCCGCGCAGCCGAGCGCTGAAACCTGCTGGGGCGCGCAGATCGTCCATGCCAAAGCCGTATGCAGGATTTTCCTGCTCGAGGCGATTGGCTGTTTCGCCGCCGACCAGCAGGCGGTCCCCCTTGGCGGGGCGCAGGTAGACACCTGCCGGGTTGGCATTCACCGCCGGCAAGGCAGGCGCTTTCGCCAGTGGCGCAGTCAAATAACGTTGATGCACGAAGGACTTCATTGGCAATTGCAGCCCGACCGCCGCCAGCAGTCGATTTGTCCAGCTATGCGCGCAACAAATGACCTGGTCAGCTGCCAAGAATTCGCCATCTGCGCGGATTCCCATGACGCGCCCGCGCTCCACAACGAAGTCCGTCACTGTGACCCCTTCACGGATGTCGACGCCTAGCGCGCGACAGTGCTGCGCCAGCGCCGGGATGTAGTCGTCCGGCTCGCTGTAGCCCCCTAGCGGATCGAACAAGCCAATGATGTCATCCGCAGGCGCTAGCAGGGGCCAGCGCTGGCGAATCTCGGCGGCGGCGAGGGTTTCATAGGGCAGCCCACATTCGCGGTAGAGCGGCAGCAATTTCTCTCGCTCGCACCAATCGGCGGGCGAAAATAGATTCAAGCAGCCGACCGCCTGAAACCGGTAGCCGTAGGGGCGCAGCTCTTCGGAAATCTCCTGGAAGAGGCGCAGGCTGAGCTTGCGCGCCTCGATGCCAGTTTTGCTCCAGAGCTGCGCCGTGATGATGCCGCCTGCCCGCGAGCTCGCGCCAGCGCCGACGGTGTCTTTTTCCAGCAAGACCACACGAGGGACTCCGCGCCGCGCCAGGTGATAAGCGCTGCTCAAGCCGATGACGCCACCACCGACAATGACAATGGTTGACACGTTCATGTCATTCGCATTGGTCATAGCGCGCCTGGAAGACCGTATTCTGTGTAGTCATTGTCATGATGCGCGAATAATGATTCACCGAGAGCGACTCGTTCAGTGGCGTCGGTGCCTGCAAGATGAACTCCGCCCAGTCGGCGCGGTTGAATGCCACATAAGCCAGGTGAAAGCTGTTGATCCAATTCGGGCAGTCTGCGCTCATATCGGGGAATAGTATTGGACCCGTGTCGACCTGGTAGATCCACTCACGTTCGTTGGCGTTCATCGTCTTGATGGGGAAGTCAATTTCGATATCGTAGCGGTCATGCAAGCAAAAGCGGCAAGCCCCGACCAGCGGCTCGTTCGCCAGCGTCGCCTGGATGATGGCTTGGGCGCTTTCCAATTGCTGCGCGCTGCAAGTCCGCACATCGATGGAGACGCGCTCGTAAGTATCGCGGACCAGCCCGGATTGACGCTCAGGCTGCTCGCCCAAAGACGCGGGATAGCGTGGCACGCCTTTGTTGTTGCGGTCCCAACTCTTGAGTATGAAGAAAGAGTCCGTCGACAAAATGATGCAAAAGTCAGCATTGGGCTGCGTCCACATCCCGCGGTCGACGCCGACATATTCGGTCTTGCAAGCTGCGCCTAGCACAAAGGTCTGCGCTTTTCCGCTGATACGGTCGCTGATTTTGCAGCGGGCTTCGATCTGAATGCGCGCGTTGTTGACCGTGAAAGGCGGCTTGTGTGAAGCAGTCAGGCTCGGTTTCAAATGCAAATCGATGCGAAAGGTCAAAAAGGATCGGGCAAAGTCCGGGATTGTCATCAGCGATTCTACTTGCGCTCAGCCTTTGAGCGCGCCGACGGTGATGCCCTTGATGAAGTAATTCTGGAAGAGCAAAAAGATCAGCAGCATCGGGATGACGGCAAAGGTCGCGCCCGCCATACTGACGCCGATATCGATGCTGCCGACGCCAGAAGCGGTTAGCTTGGCAACGCCGACCGGCAGCGTTAGCCAGAGTTCATCAGTCGCCAGAACCAACTGCCACAGGTAATCATTCCAGCCAGCCATGAAAGCGAAGATGGCGATCGCGCCGATAGCGGGCCGGCTGAGCGGCACGACTATATGCCGAAAGAGCTGCAATTCACTAGCGCCATCCATCTTGGCGGCTTCCAGCAATTCATCGGGGATGGACTGCATATACTGGCGCATGAGGAAGACACCGAAGGGATACACGATATAGGGCGCGATCATGCCTTGATAGCTGTTGAACCAGCCCAGGCTTTTCATCAAGACAAACAAGGGAATGATATAAATCTGGCGCGGCAACATCATCGTCATCAAGATCATCCAAAAGAAGATCGTCCGCCCGGGGAAGTCTTTTTTGCCAAAGGCGTAGCCGGCGCAGGTGCTGGTAATGACGCCGAAGATGGCGATGCCGCCTGCCACCACCAGCGAATTAAGCAGCCAGCGCATGGAAGGACGGCCAATCAGCAGCCGCTCCCAATTGTCCATGACCGGGTTGCTAGGGATGATCTCGGGCGGATAAGCGAGGGCGACCCGCTGGATTTTGAAAGAACCGAGTATCATCCAGACGATGGGAATCAACAAAATCAGCGCCAGGATGACGACAAAGGCCAGCGCCAGGTAGCGCAGCCAGCGCCCAGCCAGGTAGCGCCGCCGCAGCATCTCGTCGCCGGGCAAGAGGCTATTGCTGGGCTTATATGCTGTCGCTGCCATAGCTCAGTCTCTCCACTATCCCAGTTGCATCAGGTCAACTGCCTGTCCAGCAGCTTGAATTGCACGATGGCCACGACGCTGACGATAGCTAGCAGGATCACCGCCATAGCCGAGCCATAGCCGAACTTGGCACCGACGATGCCCGTAACCCAAATGCGATAGACGATGGTCTGTGTGGCGTTGGCTGGTCCGCCCAAAGTCATCAATTGCACCACCACGAAGACCTGGAAGACGGCGATCGTCAGCACCACCAGCACAAAGAGCATGGTCGGGCGCAGCAGTGGCAGGGTGATCTTCCAGAAGGCTTGCCAGCTATTCGCGCCATCAATTTTGGCGGCGTCATAGAGCGGCTCTGGTATCGCGCCCAGCCCCGCCAGGAAGAGGATTAGCGGCTGCCCCAGGCTCCAGCTCAAGACGACGATCGCCAGCGACAGCAAGGCGGTATTGGTCTGCGCCAGCCAGCCGATCTTTTCGCCATTGTTCAATAAATCAAGCAAGCCGAGGGTCTCAAATAGGTAATTGAGCAAGCCGTATTCCTGGCTGTAGATGTAGACCCAGACCATCGCCAGCACGACGCCAGCCGAGACCACCGGCATATAAAAAGCGGCGCGAAAAAAAGTCTGCTTGCGCTGGCTGAGCGGGTATATCAGCACAGCGACGAAGAGGCAGATGACCATAGCCGCCGGCACAACGCCCAGCACAAAGAGAAAGGTATTCTTGATGGCGGTGGGAAAAACCGGATCCCGCGTCAGCAGGTTGTTGTAATTCTTCAGCCCGATGTATGTCCACTTGTCGCGGTTGACGCCGGCTTTATAAAAGCTGAGCAGCAGCCCCTGCACCAGCGGATAGGCGGTGAATATGGCGAAAGGGATCATGGCCGGGGCGATAAATAGGTAGGCCCAGCGCCCCTTCCATACCCTTGCCGCGAACTGTTGCAACATGATGAAGCTCAGCGCCTATTCACACAACTCAAGACATCCAAAGTGAAGGCATCCGACGACCTGTCGGATACCTTCAATTCCAGCTATGCGGCTTACATATCCAGGATGAACTCGGATTCAGCATTCAGCGCTTCCAGCGCCTGCTGCGGAGTTTCCTGGCCCAAGAACATCGCCTGCCAGTGCGGCGGCTGCGAGATGCGCACTTCATAGAAGCCAGGGCAAGCCAAGCCCAAGTTCTCCGTGCCGCGCTCCTGGATCAGCGACAAGGTCAAGGCGTAGTTTGCGTCTTCCTCGAGCGGCACGCCAGCGGAAGCGCGCGCCGGGAACTGCGAGTTGTTCTGCGTGTAGGTTACCTGGGACTCGGAAGAGTTCAGGAAGAGCAGGAATTTGACGACCCACTCCATTTCGTAATCCGAGCGACCTTTGTCAAAGACAGCAAAGCCGGAGGGTCCGACACCCAAGCCGGAGACCTCGCCTTCGGCATGGGGGTATGTGACGATGACCGGGTCCATATCGACCGTGACTTCGCCATTCTTGATGGCATTGCCGATGGTGTTGTTCAGGACGCCCATGCCGCCGCCCATGATGGCGCTCTTGCCGGTGAAGAGGTTGTTGGTTTGGTCGGCGTAGGCGGCTGTGGTCGCATCGGAGTTGATCAAGCCCTCTTGGTAGAGCTGGTTGACAAATTCCAAGCCCGCCAAGGTCTTTGGATCGTCAAAGCCGGTGGTGCAGTCGGGATTCCAGATCTCACCGCCAGCGCCCCAGATGAAGGCGTGGAAGTCATAATCGCCCTGTTCGGAAGCGACCTGCAAGGTATAGGGGAATTCGACGCCGATATCTGCTGCTTTGATGGCGGTCGCGGCGGCGTAGAAATCGTCAAAGGTCCAGTCGCGGTCATCAACTGGCACCATATCGCCCAAGCCAGCTTGGTCAAAGAGCGCCTTGTTGACGATCATGGCGTGATTCCAGAAGTAGGTTGGCATCGCGTGCAGCGCGCCGTCAATGGTATAGAGCTGAACCAAGCCGGGCAGCAAGTCATCGATGTCTTCTTGAGGCAAGTGCCCGAAGAGATCAACGGTTACGCCTTCGACGCCGTAGCCAGAGGTGCGCCCCAGGTAGTCCTTGAGGATATCCGGCGGGTCGCCAGCCGCCAGCGCGGTGGGCACAACTGTTGCCAAATCGGGCCAATCCAGCCCGCGCACTTCGATTGTGACATGGGGGTGCATTTCCATGAATTGCTGCGCTTGCCAGGTTTCAAACTCAGCCAATTCAGTGAATTGCGGCAAGCTGATGGGCTGTGCCAGCGCGGGGTCCGTCCAGTAGGTGATGGTGACTGGTTCTTGCGCCTGCGCCGGTGCCAGCAGGAGCAGCAGCGTAGCCGCTACTACGAATAGCAATTGTAGGTGTTTCATGTGGGCTCCCTTTTTTCAGTTGGTGGCAGCTCGCTTGCGAACTGCTTCACGGCGGATTAAGTCTTGCCTGCTTCTATCTGTTGTCTTGGCACCTCCCTGCTTTTCCTGCCGGCTTTTCCAGAATGACAGACGATGATAGGCTCAGCCATCATCACCTGTCGCCGGATACACTTTGATGACCAGGTTGCGTTCAAAATCCATATGCGCCTGCATGGTGGCTCGCGCCTCAGCCACATCCTGGTTGACGACAGCACGTTGAATATCTCTATGCAGCTTTACCTGGTTCTCCCGCAGTTGCTGCAAGTCAATCGACTTGGGGAAACTGAATTCTCGCTCGCGCAGTGTTTGCGGAACGGACTGGATGGCGGCTTTGACCAACATGACATTGAAGGGATTCTGCGTCATATCAGCCAAGGATAGGTGGAAATCCGCGTGGGCGGCGAGGTAACGCGGATCGCTGAAATCATCAATGTAGCGCACATAATCACCGAACGTCGCTCGCCAGTTTTTGAGTTGCGCTTGAGATGCGCGGGAGGCTGCCTGCCCAGCGATCTCAACCTCGATCATCCGCCGCGCCTCGATGAGCTGCAAACGCATTTCTCGCTGTAAATTGTCCGATAGGTGCGGCTTGGATAAATCCGGAATGAAACTGTGCAGATTGGTTTTGACATAACTACCATGCCCTGGGCGCATCTCCACCAAGCCCATCATGACCAGACCTTGCAGAGCCTCGCGGACGGAAGACCGGCCAACGCCCAGCATTTTCATCAGCTGCCGCTCCGAAGGCAATTTGTCCCCCGCTTGCAAACTGCCATTCTGAATATGCTCAACCAGTTGCTCCACGATCGAGGCGACCAGCGTGATCCTGCGCGGGTGCTTCAGTGTAATGCTGGAATCAGCCATGCTCGATAACCAAAGTATGTGCGGCGCGCCCCAAGCCGCCAAGCCGCAGGAAGGGGAGCCCACAAGGCATTCTCCGTATACCCACCAACCTATGGACTGTCTGCTAGTCAGACCAGTCGGATGAGTCGGCTGAGATTATATACGGATGTTCAGGCTTTGTCAAATTTCTTTGCAAATGGGTACAATACTCCGCTAAGCGAGGCATCACAGATGAAGACAAGCAGACGATTCTTGGTCATTGGCGGCGGCTCCATGGGCAAGCGAAGAATACGTTGCCTTCAGGCGCATGGTGTATCAGCGCGGGATATCCGCTTGATCGACCCGCGAGCCGATCGCCTTGCCGCGAGCCAAGCGCGCTATGCTGTGGCCGGCTTTGCCGACTTCGCTACTGGCTGGGCTTGGCAGCCGGATGTCGTCGTCATCTCCACGCCCACGCCGCAGCACATGCGCTTTTGTCTGGCAGCCGCCCGCGCCGCGAAGGACTTCTTCTGCGAGATCGCCTTATCAGATAGCCTGGCTGGCGCTGAGGAATTGCTCGCGCTGGTGGGTCAACACGGACTTGTCGCCGCTCTAGGAATCAACAACCCCAGCCACACGCTTCTGCGGCAGGCAAAAGCCTGGCTGCAAGAGGAGAGCTTTGGCATGCCGCTGACTTACCAAATGGCTTACGGCAACTACTTGCCTAATTGGCATCCTTGGGAACCGTATCAGGATTTCTATGAGGAGACGCAGATTATGGGCGTTATTGCGCAAGAGCTGGGTACGCTCTACACTCTGCTGGATACCCAAGTAGACGCGCTGTACGCGCAGTCGTCTAATTCAGGCTCATTGAAAATCGAGGGTCCAGATAATCTGCAAATCCTGGCGCAGACCACCGGCGGAACAGCGGTCACGTTGCAGCTGGACTTATTGCAAGACCGTCAAATCTATGCCTATCGCATTGTCAGCGCGCGCGGCGTGATTGAAATCCAGCTATTGCCAGAAGCGCGTGCCCGGCGCTATCTGAATGCTAGCGGACAATACGACGAGGCATTTGTGCCGAAAGGCTACACCTTTGAGCAAGCCTACATCGATGAATTTGGCGACTTCCTGGCGATGCTTGATTCACGGCAGGAATGGCTTCATCCACTGCGGGATGGCGTGCATATTCTTCGTTGCTTGGACGCGGTAAAAGCGAGTGCAGCCAGCGGACAGCAGATTGAGATTGGCGGGTGAGGGGACTATAGAGATGAGCTTGCAGGGCAAGACGGCGCTGATTACCGGGGCAGGACGCGGCATCGGCTTGGGCTGCGCGCGGGCATTGGCGGCAAAGGGGGCGACTGTTATCCTGAATGACCGCCCCAACAGCCCCGACCTGGCGGCGGCGATCGCCGAGATCGAGAGCAGGGGCGGGCGGGCTTTGGCGCTGGAAGCCGATGTCTTCAGCCGCGCCGGCTGTGAATTCCTTTTGCGACGCAGTCTGCAGCAAGTGGACGGGCTCGATATCCTGGTCAGCAACCCCGCTTACAGCCTCCGCGAGCGCTTCCTCGATTATGACCCGGCTGTCTTTGAGCGGGTCATCGGCGCGACTTTGGTGGCGGGCTTCCACATGAGCCAGTTGGCAGCGCGGCAGATGGTCGCCCGCGGGCAGCGCGGCAAGATCATCTTTATCTCCAGCGTGCACGCTTCGCTCCCCCTGCAGAACGCCGTTGCCTACAACGCCGCCAAAGCGGGCTTGAACCACCTGGCGCGCAGCATCTCCCGCGAGCTCATCCCCCATAAAATCAATGTCAATGTCATCGAGCCGGGCTGGATCGACACGCCGGGCGAGCGGGAAAGTTTCGGCGCGGACTATATGGCGGAGCAAGCACAGGCATTGCCTTGGGGACGTTTGGGCAGCCCCGCCGACATTGGCAGCGCGGTCGCCTTCCTGGCTTCGGACGAAGCCGACTATATTACTGGCACAATCTTGCGCGTCGATGGCGGCTATATGTACAAAGATGCCTAAGCGTCGCATACACCAAGCGAAAGGAGACAAACTTAATGAGAAAAAGCAAAGTCCTGGCGAAGTGGCGGAATAAGCAATTCGCTCGCTTCTGCGCGATGGGGCATGTCCTGCCCTTCTTCATCCACTACGCCGCCAAATACAACTATGATGGCATCTGGCTGGATACGGAGCATCGCAATTTTGATATGCGCGAAATCCAGCACCTGCAAGCGCTCTGCCACCTCTACGATATCGATTGCATGGTTCGCCCACCGACCACGCAGCGCGGCAGACTCTACCGCTACCTGGAAGACGGCGCGGCTGGCTTGATGATCCCATTCGTCTCCGATGCCGAGATGGCGCGGCGGATTGTGGCGGCGACCAAGTTCCCGCCCATCGGCAACCGCGGGCTGGATGGTGCGGGCTTGGACTGCAATTTCGGCAGCGATACCTGGATACCCGACAGCCCCTACATCGCCGACGCCAACCGCGAGACCTTCATCGTAGCGCAGATCGAAACGCCCGAAGCCGTCGCCAATGCGGAAGAGATCGCCGCTGTGCCCGGCATCGACGCCCTGTTTGTGGGTCCAGGCGATTTGGGCTTGCGGCTGGCTGCCTATCCAGAGCTGGGCTTGACCATCGACGCGGCGGTGGCGCAGGTGGCGGCTGCCTGCGAAAGGCACGGCAAAGTCTGGGGCAGGACAGCCGGGGCGATCGCTGAGGTCGATAGCTACCGCCGGCAAGGCTCGCTGATGATCCCCTATGGTGGTGATTTCGCCCTGATGAATGTGCTGCGGGAAGCCAGCGCCGAGCTGGATGACATGCTGGCGGGCTAGCGCGGCGCTTAGTCAGCCAACCATTCCGCGTAGTCGCGGCGCAGCAGCCGCTTACAAGCGCGGAACTGCTCCTCGCTGAACCCATGATAGGGCGAGAGCAAGCGCAGGGGCATGTCTTCAAAGCCGCCCAGCTTTACCCACATTTTGTCGTAAGCGCCGTCTATTTTGCCCTCGCCCGCCAATGCCGTGAAGAGAGCAGCCAGCATATCATGGAAGCCGCGCTGCAGGCGCAGCATAAGCGGAAAATCTTGCGCCTGCGCCGCCGCAAAATAGGCTTTGACCTTCTGCGGGCTGAGCGAGCCGAAGCTCGCTAGCAAGGAGCATTCGCCATACATACAGCCTTGCAGGAAGTTGCCCTCGCCCAAAAAATGCTGTAGCTCGCCGACCTGGCTGACCAGCTCAGCAGCGCGTTTGTGCCCGCCGCCGGTGTTCTTGGTAGCGACCAGGTTGGGCAGCGCATCGACCAGCGGGCGATAATGACGCGCTTCCAGCACCCGCCCGGCGCGCGGCAAGTTGTAATGCAAGAATTGCGCCGTGGGGAAAGCGCCACAGACATCGCGGAAAAAGGTCATGACTTCGGCATCGGTCAGCGCGCCCCAAGCCGGCAAAGAAACCTGAAAGCGGCGGAAACCACGGTCATAGGCGTATTGCAGCTTTTCCAGCACGATGGGCGTGGACAAGCCAATCAAGCCGACCATCGGATAGATGCCCTCGCCGCGGGTTTCTTCATGGAAGATGTCGACGATGCGCTGGAACTGAGCTTGGTTGACCGCGTAGCCTTCGCCAGCGGTGCCAAAAATATACAAGTGATTGAAATGCTCCAGCGTCGCCCGCACGGAACGTCGGAAGACGTCTTCAAGCAACGTTTTGTCTTCGCCCCAGGGTATCTCGCAAGAGACCAGGATCGCTTGCGGACAACGCGGCCTCGCATCAGTCATGAAATTTCCTCGCGCTCATCCCGCAGTGTCAGGTCGCCTGAGACATATTCCCGCTGCCATAGGGCGATGGTCTCCGCGATGAAGTCCTCAACCGGCATGGCAATGTTGTTCTGCGCCATCAACTCGGGCAGCCATTTCGTGCCATAAGCCACATGCTGCCGCTCGTCCGCCATATCATAGCTGACATATTGCGCCGAAAGCGCATCGCCAGCGGCGGTATATTGCGCCAGGCTGCGCCGCCGATGCGGGAAGGCATGCGCTTCATTGCCGCGCGTCAGCAGGCAGTACTGCGTGGCCGCGTCAAATTGTGAGCGCCACTGGTAGATGCGCGTATTTTGTGGCACGGCGGTGTGGTCCAGCCCGTGCTGCCACAGCCAGTCTATGCCCAGCTTGCAATGGCGCGTCTCGTCATAGCAATGCCGCGCCGAATCATAGACGAAGCCCCAGGGCATATTTGGCGACAGGTGAATGATGAGCGCGACTGTTTCCGCCGCCAGCATCTCCTGGCTGTAATTCTCGAATTCGTCCAGTCGGCGCGCTGCCGCGTCCGATTGCCGGCGCGCTTCCGCATCACCCCAGTGCCGCTGCAAGATTTGGAAGCGCTCATCACGGGCAGCGGTCATCGGTGTGTGGAAGGCTTTGCGCGTGGCGGGCGGGGCTGGTTTCTCGGCGCGGGGTTCTGCTCCTGTGATGCCGCCGGCCTGCGCCAACAGCCGCTCCAGATACCGTTCCCAGTCGCTTACAGGCTGGGCGGCAAATTCCGCCTCCGCCCAGGCGACATGTTCCGCTTCGTCCAGCAGGATATGCTTGAGCGCGTATAATGTCGGCGCATCGGGGTTGGCGAAGGTCTGTTGGCTGTGCCAGCGATAGGCTTCCAGCAGCGCCGGCTTGATGACGCGGAGCAAACCCGCCAGCAGGCTGCCTTCATCGGGCGCGTGGATGGCCTCCGTCATCAATTTTTCCAAAGCGGCGTCCTCTGGCGGGCGGAAAGCCGGCGTCTGCACCTCGCGCAGTCGCTGGTACAGGTGCTGGACATGCTGCGCCTCTTCCCATAAAAAGCGCCCCATCGCCAGTTTGTATTCCATGCGCGCCGTCGCCGGCAGCCAAGCCGCCAGAATGCGCAGAGTCTCGTATTCAATGTAACGATAGCGATTCAGCAGCCGCTTGTTGCGCGCCAGATCGACTGCTTCGGACGGCTTGACAATCTGCATGTTTCGTGCTCCCTCACCAGGCGGTCCAGCCACCATCTACCAGGATATTCTGCCCGGTGATGTAGCTGCCGGCTTCGCTGGCCAGCAGCAGGACCAGCCCCTTGAGTTCTTCCGGCTTGCCCATCCGTCCCAGCGGCACCTTCTCCTCCAGGCGCTGGATGAAGCCGGGGTGCGCTTCATCTATGAAAGGCATTTTGGGGAATGGTCCTGGGCTGATGCAATTGACGCGGATGTTATCACGCGCCCAATACACCGCCAAATGGCGCGTCAAATGCACCAAGCCGCCTTTCAGCCCATGATAATTCGGCGGGCTGTTGACGCCCAAGCCCGCATAAGCCTCGGGATAGCTGGCGACCACGCCGTACATGCTGCCGATATTGATGATGGAGCCGCCGACGCCGCGCTCGCGCAGGTGCAAGGCAATATCCCGCGCCAGCAGGAAATAAGCGGTCACGCCGACATGATAGGCTTGGTCGAAGTCGTCGGCTGTGGCGTTGTCGATATCAGCGGGGGGACCACCATAGGCATTGTTGACCAGAATGTCGATCGCGCCCATGCGCTGCACGACTTCCGCCACGAAAGCGGGGATGCTGTCGGTATCGCCCTGGGAGAATGCCAAGCCCAGATGGCCTGCGCCCGGCAAACTGGCGGCGAAAGCCTCAGCCTGGGTGGCGTCGCGGCTGGTTACGACCAAGCGCGCTCCCGCTTCCGCCAGCGCCCGACTCATCGCCGAGCCCAGCCAGCCAGCCGCGCCAGTTAGCACCGCGATCTTGCCCGTTAAGTCCAGCAAGCTATGAACACTGCGCTCTGAACCGTGCATGGGATTCCCTCTAGCTTCTTTTGCTCTTGAACAATGAGCGGGCATTATCAAAAAAGATTGCTTCGATTTGCCCCGCATTTAAACGCATGCGCCAGCAAGCCAGCCGCAACGCGCGCAGCGACTCCAAGCCGACCAGCACGGGCTGCAACTCGGTGTGCTTCTCCGTCATATCCAGTTCATCGGCGTATATCCAGTGGAAGGAATCGCCGATGGCCACGCAGCGGCCGCGAATATGACTGACGGGGAAGTCCGACCCGTATAGCAGTCGCTCGTGCCCCATGACCTCAATAATCGCTTCGAACGCGCCGGCTTCCGTGACTGCCGAGGTATCGAAGAAGACATTATCCAAGCCGCGCAGGCTGTCGATGCCTTCAATGGTATGCCAGGGATTGAAGCCGCGCCCGCAATGCGCCAGGACCAGCTTCATGTCCGGATACCGCTTACAATAGCGGCGGATGGTCGCCTGGTTTTGCGAGTCCGCCAGAGCGCGCTCCCGCACCATGTGCAAGGTGATGCTCAGCCCTAGCTCGCCAGCGACCGCCACCTGTCGCTCCGGCAGGTAGGCTTCGATGGGCGCTTCCCAAGTTCGCTCATAGCCGCTTGCCAGCGTATGATAGCACTTCAAGCCGACGAAACCTCCCGCCTGCGCCGACTGGTGGATTGCTTCCGCCGACATTGCGGGCGCGATGATCATCTGCGCGAAGTCAATTTTCCGCGGCGACTTTTGTACTTCTTCGGCGACGAAATGATTGTTGGCAAGCAAATCGCCTGTGAATGCCAAGCCGAAGAAGAGCCCGCCGCGCGTCCGCCCACCCGGATGAATCCAATCAATGAGCTGAGTATAGGCATCCAGCCCCAGCCGCGCTGGCAAGCCCACATAGCCGGCTGGCAGCTCCTCAAAGTGGGCATGGCAGAAAATGTGCGCGTGGGCGTCGAAGATTCGGTCGGGCAAGAAGAGCTCGATATCGCGGCGCATGAAGTCGCGGTCGGCTTGTGTCAATGTCCAGCGCGTCATGTTAGATTTCTCCGCGGCTATAGCGACAAGCGCGCATAATGAATATCCAGCGCATTTTTACTGCCGGCATAATACAGGACCATCACATCGCCGTCCGCCAGGCGCTCGGCATAAGGCAAGCCATAAGACCAGATGCCCATATCATCCAGGGTCGCGGAAGTGCCCCGATTGTTGCTGGCGGATTTTTCATGCGAATAAATCGTCACTTCGCTGGCTGGGTCAAATTCACTCCCGTCCGTTGTTCCCACGCGAGCGCGGATTGAGCCGCTGCCAAATCGGTCGACCCAAGCCAGGACAATCCGCCCATCGGGCAGCGTGGCGGGGCGTCCAGCTTGGTCAGCGAAGCCGATATCCTGCGCAGCCGACCAGGTGCGGCCCGAATCCAGGCTCAGACGGCGGCGGATGTTGTGATAGCGCTGGGCGACTGTGTCGTAAATCCAAGCGAAGCTGACCAACTGCCCGCCAGCGGACAGGCCCAGGCGCTGGTCCCAATGAAAAATGCGACCCGTCGGGTCGAAGCCAGCATCGCTTGGGGCATCCCAAGTCAAGCCGCCGTCATAGGAGCGCAGCGCGACGACCCGTTGAAACCACTGTGACTCATCCGCATACGGCTTATTCGTTTCGACCGACAGCAGCAAGCCGCCATCCGGCAGCTTGATTAAGGGATTGGTCAAGCTGGGCGGGCCAATATCGGCGGGCAATTCCACCGCTCGCCAAGCGCTCCAAGTGCGCCCGCTATCATAGGAATCCGCCAGGAATATGCCCATGGGCAAGCAGCCTTGCGTGCGCGGGTTGAAGAGCGGCGCGTTCCTGTGCGTCTCACGGTCGATCCACATTGAGGCAGCCAGCAGATGTCCCGCGCCCAGCTCAGTCAGATAGACGACGCGCAGGGAACTGGTCTTGCCACCCACGCGCGCCACCGGGAAGTCGCCCGTCAGCCGCTCCCAGCGCCCCCCGCCGTCGGCTGAGCGATAGACATCGACCCATTCATCGGCGCAATCTTTGCTTGAGCCGCGTCGACAGGTCATCAACAGCGAGCCATCGCGACAAGCCAGCAGCGCCGGAAAAGTATGCGTCGCGCGCTCCGTGCCAGGCTCGCTCTGGGTGATGCCGCTCCTGTCAGCGATTTTCATTTGTATATCACTCCGCGCCCGCCTCAGCGCACCAAACGCCGGAAGGGTTCTTTCTTTAGGTCGCTCTCCAGTAGCGCCAGCAGATCGCCACTTGCCAAGCCAGCTTGGATCATCGCAAAGACTTCCCCAGCGCAGGTCGCCGTCCGCTCGATATCCGCTTCTGAATGTTCCAAGGTGGCTTTGAAGCTCATATTGCAATGGATGCCGCGGCGCGCCATCTCCTGGATGAAGATGGTGTTGGCAGCCGCGCGCAGGCTCTCATCGGGCAAGTCCAACTGAATTACGGGATTCCAAAATACGCCGCCACAGGCCCCAGCCAAACCCGCCTCCCGCAGCGCTTGATTCATTTTTGTGATGAGCAACGTCCCGATCACCTCAAAGCGCTGGGCGGAGTTGCGCCGTTGCAGCTCGCGGATGGTGCTCAAGCTGGCGGTGAGCCCCAGGTTGTCGCTCCAGTAGGAACTCGAAATGAACATGCGGCTGGCTGGCTCCATCACCGCGCGCGAACCCACCACAGCGCCCATGGGATAGCCGTTGGACATAGCTTTAGCGAGCACGGTCATATCCGGCTTTATACCCAGGTATTCCTGCACGCCACCGATGCGCGGACGAAACCCACACGAGACTTCGTCAAAGATGAGCACAGCCCCATGCGCTCGCGCCAGCCGCTGCACGTCTTCCAGGTAACCGGGCGGCGGCATTTCACTGCGCATGGGCTCCATCATTATCGCCGCGACCTCGCCGACATGCGCCTCCAGCAAGTCACGCAGCCCGTCTATACCCCCCCAAGCAAAAGGCAGCGCTGTGCCTGCCAATTCTGGGGGGACGCCGATTGGCTCAATACCGGCGAAAGGAAATTCGCCGCTGGCGGGGTCGACCAGGTAATTGGCGGATTGATACCAATCATGCCAGCCATGATAGCCGCAGAAGAGGATCAGGTTGCGGTTCGTTGTGCCGCGGGCGATGCGCGCTGCCAGGGCGTTTGCCTCGCCGCCGCCCTTGGTATACCGCGCCATTTCCGCGCTGGGAATGACATCGTTGAGTAATTCAGCCAGCTCAATTTCCAGCGCGCTGTTGAGGGTGAAGATGCTGCCGCGGTCGATTTGCTCTTTGACGGCGCTGTCGACGCTGGGGTCGGCATGGCCCAAGATAACCGCGCCGACGGCATTGACCCAGTCGATATACTCGTTTTCATCGACATCGATGAAGCGCGCGCCTTTGGCACGAGCCGCATAAATCGGGCTGTTGCCATGCGCGAACTGGCTCGAGCGGCGGCTGATCAACTGCGTCCGCCCGGGGATGAGCGCTCCCGCTCGCTGGTATAATTGCAGAGACCGTGCCACGCGCTGCTGACCTGGCATGTGGAGCTCCTCTTGCCAGCCGGTTGTTGAGCTAGGCAAGCATAGCCAATCGCGACTATTCTTGCCAACGCCAGCGCAATCGCATCAAAATCAATTTTGTCACAAGTAAGCGCAGGTAAGTCGTAAGAATGGAAATTGTAAGGTTTGCCGCTAGCGGTCTACCCCCCTCGGCCCCCCTATATCAATGGGGGGAAGGTTTCGCCGCGCATTCGCATAGACATCGAAACCCATATAGAATCGCGCTTCCGTCTGCCCTAGCCACCCTACTTGATGCGTCGGGGAGGGGACGGGGTAGACCGATTAAGCGGCAATCAATTCGTAGTATCAGACGAGCCGTACACCACTCCTCTACCTTTCGCATCGCTTACTTGGTTCTACTTCTGCGTCTCTGTGGTGAATTATCGCGCCTGGGGTGGAAATAGAAAATGTGCGGCATCTGCGGACTCATCCACTTTGACAGTCAGCCGGTTGAAGAGCGCGTCCTAAACGCCATGAACCGGTGGCTGCGGCATCGTGGCCCCGATGGCGCGGGCAGCTTCATCGCTGGGGGCGTGGGTTTGGCGATGCGCCGGCTCAAAATCATCGACATCGCCGGCAGCGACCAACCCCTGCGCAACGAAGATGGCGCGATCCAACTGGTATTCAATGGCGAAATCTATAATTTTCACGAGCTGCGCCACGAGCTGGCTGCGCGTGGACACCGCTTCCATAGCAACGGCGACGGCGAGACTATCGCCCACCTCTACGAAGAACTAGGCGTGGACGCAGTAGCCCGGCTGCGCGGCATGTTTGCCTTGGCGCTCTGGGACGGGCGCGGCAAAAAGCTGTTGCTGGCTCGCGACCGCCTGGGGCAGAAGCCGCTTTATTATTACCAAGATAGCCGCCGCTTCGTTTTTGCCAGCGAGATCAAGGCGCTGCTGGCGCACCCGACTGTGCCGCGTATCTCCCGCTTTTTGTCGGATGACCCAGCCGCGCTGCGCGACTATTTGAGCTTTGGCTACATCCCCGCGCCAGATACCGCTTTCGCTGGCATCAAAATGCTTATGCCGGGCATGAGCCTGGAAGTCGATTTGGCTGGCGCTGTGCAGAGCCGCCGCTACTGGAGTCCGCCGCGGCAAGCCACGCCCGCCGCCCATGCCCGCGCCGCCGACTACATCGAAAACCTGCGCGCGCAGTTGGACGAGGCGGTCAAGCTACGCTTGGTCAGCGATGTGCCGCTGGGGGCATTCTTGAGCGGCGGCTTGGACAGCAGCCTCATCGCCGCGTTGATGCGCCGCCACAGTAATGCCGATATCAAGACATTCAGCATCGGATTCGCAGGCGACGCCAGCTTTGACGAAAGCCCCTATGCCGAGGCCGTTGCGCGGCGCCTGGGCACGCAGCATCAATCTTTTCGTGTCGAGCCGATGTCACTGGACTTGCTGCCGCAGTTGGTCTGGCAGCATGACCAGCCCTTTGCTGATAGCAGCGCGATACCGACCTTCCTGGTTAGCCAAATGACGCGCCAGCAGGTCACCGTCGCGCTGACGGGCGATGGCGGCGATGAGCTGTTCGCTGGCTATGAACGCTTCTATGCCGCGCAGTTGCTGCAGCGGCTGTCTATCATCCCAAAGCCGATCTGGCGCGGGCTGTCGCGGCTGCTGGCGCGCTTGCCCGAAGGCACCGCCTATTATGACCGTGCCCGGCGGAGGCGACGTTTCGCGCGGGCAGCCAGCTTGCCCCTGCGCGTCGCCTACTTCGACCTGGTGCGCGTTTTCAGCGCCGACCTGCTGGAGGAAATCGCCCCTGCCCCCAGCGCAACCGACCCCAGCCTGGCAGCCTGGATTGACGCTCGCCAAGCGCATCCGGTCGTGGCGCTGCTCGAAGCCAACCTGCGCAGTTACCTGCCGGATGACCTATTAATCAAAGCCGACCGCTGCAGCATGGCGGCTTCGCTGGAAGCGCGCGCGCCTTTCCTGGATCATCAGTTGGCGGAATACGCGGCTGGCATCCCGTTTAATCTCAAGCTGCGCCGCGGGCAAAGCAAGCACATCTTAAAAGAAGCCGCCCGTGGCTTGCTGCCCGATGCTATCATCGACCGCAAGAAGCACGGCTTTGGCATCCCGCTGGGCGCTTGGCTGCGGCGGGATATACGCCCGGTGCGTGAGCTGCTGCTCAGCCAGCGAGCGCGCGAACGCGGTCTGCTGCGAATGCCCGCGGTCGAGCAACTGGTTGCCCAGCATGAACATGGCCAGCGCGATAACAACCGTCAGCTTTGGGCGCTGCTCACGCTGGAAGAATGGCACCGGCAATTTGTGGATTCTGCGCTTGACTCGGTCTACCCCTCTCGGTCCCTTCATATCAATGGGGAGAAAGTTTCGCCGAGGTCTGCTACTGGTAAAGAAATCTCTGATAGAAACTCCGAGTCCGATGATTTTAACTCCCCTCCCTGATGCTTCGGGGAGGAGCCGGGGCGGGGTTGTAGTAGCTTCGCGCCCTTTGTGCTTAAGATT
Source organism: Chloroflexota bacterium (assembly GCA_009840575.1). Taxonomy (GTDB): domain Bacteria; phylum Chloroflexota; class Anaerolineae; order Aggregatilineales; family Phototrophicaceae; genus UBA6055. Next base: position 21,896 of record VXNO01000048.1, read on the forward strand.
TTTCAACGCAGGTTGACCATGACTGCGCCAGCGCGGGCTTGTTGCAGCCGCTGCGCAAACTGGCTTTTAATATCGGCGGGCAGATGCGCGCAGCCGATATGCTCCAATGTGAAGGATGCCGCCGCCGCGCCATAACAACCCGCCGCCGCGATGTCTTGCTCACGCTGCCAGCCGACCACAAAGCCGCCGCAGTAGCTGTTGCCCGCGCCCGTCTGGTCGATGACTTCGCGCACGGGCAGGGCAGGGATTCGCCAGGCGCAATTTTCGTCGCGGCGCGCCACCAGGCTGCCTAGCTCGCCCATGCGCAGCGCCAGCATAGCCGCCCCATCCGCCAGCAGCCGCCGCGCAATCGCCAGCTCATCCTGCAAGCCCGTCATCGCCCGCGCCTCGTGCAAGTTGGGCGAGACGATATCAGCCTGCCGCAAGCCGCGCAGAAAGCGCGCATAATCGCCGCTGAGCATAAAGGCGCGCGTTGGCTCCCAGAGCAGCGTCGCCGCGGGGAAGCGCCTGCGCCAGCCCGCCACATAGTCCGGCTGCCGCAGCAGGCTGATGCTAGCCGCGCTCCTAAAGGGCAAGTCCGGGCTGTCGGCATCGGGCTGGTGCATGAACGGCTCGATGACATCGACGCGGAAGACCTCGTTGCGCCGCCCATCCCATTCGAAGATCTGCCAGCCACGCACTTGTTTATGCGCTGTCCAAGCCAAGCCGCTGGTATCGAAGTCAGCATTCAGGCGCGCGCGTACATCAGCGGGCAAATCCTCGCCGACCAGCCCGACCAGCGCCGGTTTCTCGCCCGCCGCCAACATGCCATAAGCCGCATGGGTGCCGCCACCACCCAACACGCCCATGCTGGTGCGGCCATCGGGGTAGACGATGTCGTCAATGATGATGCTGCCAACGGCGAGAAATTCTGCTGCGGGCAAGCTGCCCCCTTTTTTGCGATATGCGCTACATCGCCATGGCCACAGACGAACAAGCGAGCAGAGCATTTTCTAGCGCCGCCTTCTCGCGGCTATCGACCGAGAGGCGATATTTGCTTTTCACTTTGATAATCCTATCCGCATACCAGCACTTGTTGCGAGGCGGCACCCATTCCGCGAAGTCCTTGGCGATCTTCTGATGGCGATTCAACTCCGGCGCAGCCAACGTGAGATTGAGCAGGTCGCGGGAAAAAGCCTCGCGGGTCTGGACGTTTGCGGCGCACAAGCCGCTGTCATGCGCTTCCGAGCGCGCCACAATATGCTCGATGTCCGTTTCCCGGGTGTTGGCGAAGGTCCTGCCTGTATAGGGTCCGTAGATGCGCCCGCCCATCTGCCCGACGATTTGCGACTCTACCGATTGCGGATAATCATAATCACCCGAGTCGTAGGGCGAGCAGCGATTTTCGGGCGCGACAGTCAATCGCTGCAAGGCGGCCAATGCCTGCTGGACGGCGTTGTTGCTCGCTGGCTGCGGCGCAACCGACCTGGATGTCGCGGTCGGCGCTGGCGGCTTGCTTGCGCTGACCAAGTTGGTAACCGCGACCCAGCCCGGTTCGATATCCAGCCAGCAGTAGGCATCGCCTTGCCGCGAGCCTGCCACAGCATAGCGCTCGCCATAGGCTGTGTTGCCCAGAATCCTTGCGGAGGTCGATGGGCGCTGGCGGATATTCATCCTGCCGGTAAGCCAAACCTGCTCGTGCCGATAGCAGGCAGGCGCAGCGCTCTCGGCTGTAGCGCGAGCGACTGTTTTGGGCGTTTTCGTAGCGCGAATTATCGGCTTGGCTACAGTCGCTCGCGGGCGGTGTTCAGTCACGATGCGGGTGGCGCTCGGGCTGGAATCAGTTGGCGTGAATATCGATAGGACGATGGCTGCGGCGATTATCCAAAATATCAACATAGATCCGCCTGGAGACTTTCGGGAGCGCCGCCGCCGTTTGAAGAGCTTCATCATGTCCCCCCATTTAGCGCAGCGGCTCCGCAATCTGGCGACTGGTGTAGATGGCGCTGGCTTCGTCCGCTCGTCCGCCGGCGAAGTCGCAGAAATAGGGCCTACCCAAGGCTTCGGCGCGCGAGGCGGCAAATAGCTCGCCGGGGATGCTGTAGACCAGCGAGGCGTAGCGCTCGGGCACATCAGCCGGCATCGGCAGCAGCGCATCGACAAGCTGCGCCATCTCGTCAGCAGCCGCGGGAGCTGCCAGCGCCAGGGGACGGCCGATGCTCTTGGCGGCGCGCGCCACTTCTGCCATGCGGTCGGCGTCAAAGCCATTCGCGCAGAGCAGCAGGATGGGGATATTCGGCTCGGCGACAAAGTATTGCAGGTGCGACCATTCTTCGGTTTCTTGTGCCAGGGCGGCTTCGCCAGTCGCTTCCAGCAGCTTGGCGGCGCTGAACATGGCCACGCCATATAGTGGCCCCGCCCCCACGAACTCAAACATGGGCGCGCCCCGCCAGGCATCGACCAACTGGTCAATGATGGCCTGGCAAGAGTCAATCGCCGCTTCAATTTTATCCGCCAGCGCGAGAATGACGGCGCGTTCGGCATCGGCTGCGCGGGTGTTGAGATGTCCGCGCGCCTCGCCAATGCGCAATGCCGCCATCAAGAGCGCGACTTGTGAAGCCAGGTAGCTGCGCACGCCGGGCACGACAGCCACTTGCAGATCGCTGGGCAGGGCGGGCACAGCGGTTTCCAGCACAGCGTCCGACACCGCGCCCAGCGGTCCTGTTGGATTGCCAGTTACAGCCACAGCCGTCGCCCCTGCCTGGCGCGCCATATCCAGCGCTTCGATGGTGCGGCTGACTCGCCCCGAAACCGATACGCCGATGACGAGGTTGGTCTTGGGTCCGGTGGCGGGCAGGTAGCCGGCGGTGTAGCGACTGAATGGCAGCGAGCTTATCGCTTGAGTCGGCACGCCGGTTAGCTGATGAAAAGCCAGCTCCGCGCCGACCGGGGCATGGTGGCTGTCGCCGCAGCCGACCAGGTAGATGCGCTTGACCGATGTGCAGGTCGCGAAGTCCAGCGCGCGGCGGGCAGCCGCATCGAAGGGCTGGGCAGTCTCGCGGACGAGCGCGGGCAAGGTATAGATTTGCTGGTGCATGGGAGAGCGGGTGGGCATGAGACTGTCCTTCTATTGATTATCGTAATGAGAATGATTGCACAACAGATAGCATTTTGATACAAGTTTGTCATAGAATGACTTGGCAGGCGTGCACATTTGTTCTTTGTTTATGAAATCGCAGTCTCTTGGGGCGAGTCATTGTCCCTACGCCGACACTGTCCCAGCGGGGGTGATATGGGCATTCCAAAGCCTCATTTTATCCCCACCCCAAACCCCTTCCCCAAAATGAGGGAGGGGCTTTAATGCTACGGAATCGCTGGCAAAGCCCCCCTTCCCTCGTTCTGGAGGCAAGGGGCCGGGGGCTGTAGTCGCAAGACTTACCTGCACTTACTCCTGCCCCTGCGCTGAAAATAGCTTGGTGTGATTGCCCTGATACCTTTCGCCATTTTCTTGACAAGCGTAATTGGACAGGTTATGTTTTCATTCATTCGCAAGCAGTAGAGAGCGATACAAGCTGCATACAGTTACTCGAATGGGCAGTCAAGCGCTAATAAGGAGGTGATTCACGCACAGACCGGTTTGCAATCCCTTCACACGAGAAACTTTCACTCACAATTCTATGGAGGCGAAAATGCGCGCGACACGATTGGCAATCCTTTTATTGGTTCTCATTCTGGTTTTACCCACAGCAATCGCCCAAGACGAACCAGTCATTTACATATTCAACAATTCCGGCACCTTGCAATTCGATGCCGGCGGCAGCGACCCTGATGTATTGCAGCGGGTGCAGGACCATATCGCCGAGCAATCGGGCGTCCGCCCTGAGGTCATCGTCCCTGGCGGTGCCGCTACTGCCACTGAGCAACTGAACCTGCTGCTTGGCTCCAGCGACCCGGTCGATTTGTTCCAAACCCCTGGCAATGGCTGGCATGACTATGCAATGGCGATTATTCCGATTACTGACCTGCTGGCGGAGCATGGGCAGAACATCCTGCAAGTTATCCCCGAGCAGCAATGGGATATCATGAAGAATGCCGATGGCGAGATCATGGGCATCCCGCGCTCCACGCCGACCAGCCCCTATATCACCTGGGTGCGCCAGGACTGGCTTGATGAACTCGGCTTGGATGTGCCCACAACTTGGGATGAGCTGGAAGCGACCATAGAAGCCTTCCAAGCCCATAACCCGAATGCCTTTGTGGCGACGCGCCCGCAGGATGTGCGCTGGACGACTCTCGGCGGCTTCACGCCCAATGGATTCTCGAACTGGCTGGATCCGGACGATGGCAGAGTCAAGCCTTGGGTCATGCAGCCGGGCGTGCTTGACTGGGTGACGGAGCTCAACTCCTGGTGGGAAGCGGGGTACTTCTTCCCCGATACCTTCACCCGGTTTGACGCGCCGGAAGTCTTCCGCACCTGCAATCTGGGGGTATGGATGGGCTGGTACTCGCGTATTACATTAATCACGCCGCAGATCGAGAGTGGCTGTGAGGGCATCGCCTGGGCACGTACCAGCATCACCACCGATATGGGCTACATCGCCACGGCCAGGCCGCAAAACGCCAGCGCTTACGCCATTACGCGCAAAGCCGCCAACCCGGCCGCGGTCGTCCAATTCATGGATTGGGTCTATAGCGCCGATACAACCGACAATCAACTGACCGCGCGCTATGGCATCAAAGGTGAAATGTGGGATTACCTCGATGAAGAAAACCGCGTGGTCAACCCGGACTTGAGCTTCGGCTATGTCAGCGAATATATGTTGCCCAACCTCAATATCGAGATCCGCTACAGCCTGGATGATCCATCCCGCGCTTGGCATGTGGAGTATCTCGGCGGGCAGTTGATTGATCTCGGCGACGCCAAGTGGCCCTTTGACGGCGGCATCGCTTACAACCTTAGCCGCATTGCTGATGAAACCCCGACCCTAGGCGACATCAACCGCTTGATGGATGAGCAGACCATCTTGTTCATCACAGGCCAGCGCCCGCTCGATCAATGGGACGACTTCATGCACGACCTGCAGCGAGCCAGCATTGAAGATTGGACCAACGCCATCACCGCCCAGTACAACGAGTTGGCTGGCGGATAAAACCCAACTGCACCTGGCGGGGGGCTGAAACCGTCCCCCGCTTTTGTCTATTGCGTGAGCCAGCCAATTATCTTGAAAATAGCCTTGGTCTAGACCTAATCGTTTTGCGGTTTAAGCTTTCATGTCATGCGCCCCAATGACTAAGCCCAACGTACTATTTATCGCTGTCGACGACTTAAGGGCTGCCCTCGGCTGTTATGGCGATGAAGTTGCCATCACCCCCCATATTGACCGGCTGGCTGCCCGCGGCACAGTGTTCAAACGCGCCTATTGCCAGCAAGCTGTCTGCAATCCATCGCGGGCTTCGCTGATGACCGGGTTGCGCCCGGATACGATCAAAGTGTGGGATTTGAAATCTCGCTTCCGGCATGAGTTGCCGGCGGCGCTGGCGGACTTGCCGCAATATGGCGGCGGCACGCATTTCCGCCGGGCGAGACCCGATGTAATCACCCTGCCAGAGTATGTCAAGCAACAGGGATATATTGCGCGTTCCGTAGGCAAGATTTATCACGGCTCGCCAGGCACGCAGGATGCGCAATCCTGGTCGGTTGAACCCCAGCTCAATGTGGTCTGGAAGAGCGCTGACTACCTGCTGCCGGACAATCAAGCGCCGGCCGCGGACAAGTGGCCCGGGTACAAGATGGCGGCGACGGAAGCCGCTGATGTGCCGGATAATGCTTATGGGGATGGCAAAGTGGCGGAGGCTGCCTGCCAACTGCTGGGCGAATACGGCGAACAGCCATTCTTCCTGGCGGTCGGCTTTCGCAAACCGCACCTGCCTTTCAGCGCGCCGAAGCGCTACTGGGACTTGTACGCTGGCGATGCCATTCCCCCGCCCGAGAACCCAAACCAGCCCGGCGGGATACCGGATTATGCCTGGCACAACAGTCGAGAACTGCGCGGCTACAGCGATGTGCCCGCGGCTGGACCACTGCCTGACGCGCTGATCCGGCGACTGCGGCAGGGCTACTATGCCTGCGTTAGCTACATGGACGCGCAAGTAGGCAAGCTGCTGGACAGCCTCGAAGCACAGGGCTTGCTCGAGAATACTATCATCGCGCTTTGGGGCGATCACGGCTATCACCTCGGTGAAAAATCGTTGTGGGGCAAAACTACCAACTACGAGCTGGATACCCGCGCCCCCTTGATTGTTTCCGCCCCGGGCGCGGGCAGTGGCGAGTGCGATGCCTTAGTCGAGTTCGTGGATATTTATCCGACGCTGGTCGAGCTCTGTGGATTGCCGGTGCCGGCCGAGCTTGAAGGCAGCAGTCTGGTCCCACTGCTGCAAGAGCCGCGCGCGCCCTGGAAAGCAGCCGCATTCAGCCAGTTTCCGCGCCCCTGGCCTTATCACGGCGAGCCAGCGGTGATGGGTTATACGATGCGCACGCGCCGCTATCGCTATACCGAATGGCAAGACTTCCAGACGGGGGCTGTCTTGGCGAACGAATTGTATGATCACAGCCGCGACCAAGCCGAAGCGCATAATGCCTCCGAAGACGAGCGCTATCGAGAAACGGTTGCCGAGCTTTCCAACCAACTGCGCGCTGGTTGGCGGGCGGCTTTGCCCAAGGGATGCCTTCAAGAAGACGCGGCAACCACGAGCCAAGCCTTATGAGCCAGAAAAGAAAACGGCAGCCAAGCCCTTCCGCCGGGATCGCCAAGGACGGCAAATACCGCCGGCTCATAAAAAGAATCTGGTTTTACCGCTTCTATTATCTGCTGGCGCTGCCGGGCATCCTCTACTTCATCATCTTTCACTATATCCCCATGTTCGGCATCGTCATCGCCTTCAAGGACATCTCGCCATTTGGGGGCGTGGCCGGCATCATAGAAGCGCCGTGGGTCGGCTTCAAGCATTTCAACCGATTTTTCAATTCCATTTTCTTTTGGAATGTTATCGAAAACACCGTGGTGATCAGCGGCTTGAAGATCATCTTTGGCTTCCCCGCGCCAATCCTCTTCGCCTTAATGCTCAATGAAATCGCGCGGGTCAAGTTCAAGCGATTCGTGCAAACGGTATCCTACCTGCCGCATTTCATCTCCTGGGTGGTGACTACGGGCTTGGTTACTGCACTGCTCGCGACCAGCGGCGGGCTTGTCACGGAAATACTGAATGATCTGACCGACGAGCGTTGGTCTTTCCTGACCAATCCTGACCAATTTCGCGGCATCCTGACCATGTCGCATGTATGGAAAACCGTGGGTTGGAGCAGCATCTTGTATTTAGCTGGCATGGCTGCGATTGACCCCGCCCTGTACGAAGCAGCCGCCATCGACGGCGCGAACCGCTTCCAGATGGCCCGCTACATAACCATTCCCAGCATAGCCTTCGTCATCACGATTTTATTTATCTTCGAAATCGGGAATTTGCTCGACGCCGGCTTTGAGCAGATCCTGCTGCTGTACTCGCCAGCCGTCTACAGCGTTTCGGATATCATCGATACCTATGTCTATCGCGAAGGTTTGCTGGGCTTGAAATACTCTTTCTCCGCCGCTGTCGGCTTGTTCAAAGGCGTGATGGCTTTCCTGTTCTTGATTGCCACCAATACTTTGGCGAATCGCCTGGGTCAGCCGGGCTTATGGTAGGGGCTTGTTTATGTTGAAATTATCGCGCAATGAGAAAATCGCGATTGCCATCATCTATTTCTTGTTGATCGCGCTGACACTGGCTTTCTTAATTCCCTTCATCATCGTCTTTTCCACATCGTTCATTAGCGATGCCGAGTTCGCCCGGCGCGGCGGCTATGTGCTTTTTCCGGAATCGTTTTCTTTGGGTTCTTACGAAATCTTATTCGGGCGCAGCAAGGTAATCCTGAATGCCTACGGGGTCACGCTCTTTCGCGTCGTCGTGGGCACTGGCTTCAACCTGGCATTCACCATCACCATGGCCTATGCCCTGGCGAAGAAAGACCTGCCGGGGCGGGTGCCACTGACGATATTTGTCTTCATCACGATGGTGTTCAGCGGCGGGTTGATCCCCCGCTTCATGTTGGTTGATGCGCTTGGGCTGCGCAACACCCTTTGGTCGATGGTTTATCCTGGCTTGATCAACGCCTGGAATATGCTCATCATGCGCAATTTCTTTATGAGCCTGCCGGATGAACTTTTTGACGCGGCCATCGTGGATGGCGCGTCGCCGCCGACAGTGTTGCTGCGCATTGTGCTGCCACTGTCCATGCCGGTTATCGCCACGATTGGCTTGTTCTACGCCGTCTGGCATTGGAACTCCTGGTTTGACGCGTCTATTTACATCGACCGTTCCAACCTCAAGCCGCTGCAGATCATCTTGCGCGGCTTTTTGGAAGCCACCAATATGCAGGGGCTGGAGGAATTGGCATTCATCGAAGACCCACCGCCGGCGGCTTCTTTGCGCTCCGCCCTGATCATTGTGGTTACGGTGCCGGTTCTCTTTATCTACCCCTTTCTCCAACGGTATTTCGTGAAGGGCATTATGATTGGCGGCATCAAAGGCTGAGTACGATGTTCAAAGGGCGCATAGCACAATCCGATTTGTGGCGCAGTGGCAGCGGAGGCTACCATACTTATCGCATCCCGGCGCTCGCAGTGACGAATGACAAGACGCTCCTGGCATTTTGCGAAGGGCGCAAGCATCATCGGGGAGACGCCGGCGATATTGCCATGCTGGTCAAACGTTCCACTGACGGTGGCGCGACCTGGTCAGAACAGCGCATCGTCTGGGATGACCCTGGGCATACCAACGGCAACCCGGCCCCGGTCGTCGATCGGCAGACGGGGGTGATTCACCTGTTGATGACCTGGAATCGCGGGGATGATCACGAACGCGATATTATCGCTGGTCGCAGCCAGGATACGCGGCGCGTCTTCGTCGCAGCCTCAGCAGATGATGGTTTGACTTGGCACCAGCCAGCAGAAATCACCAGCGCGGTCAAGCAAAAGGACTGGACCTGGTACGCGACTGGGCCTGGCCACGGCATACAGCTCCAGCGGGGGGAAGCTGCGGGGCGTTTAGTCATCCCCTGCGATCATATCGTCACCGGCAGCAAAGCGCACTATTCGCATGTTATCTACAGCGACGACCATGGCGCGACCTGGCACCTGGGCGGGCGCTCGCCACAACCACAGGTGAACGAGTGCGCGGCAGCCGAAATCAGCGGCGGACGCTTGCTGTTGAATATGCGCAGCTACCGTCCGGACGCGCGGGCGCGGCAAGTCGCCATCAGTTACGACGGCGGGCTTTCTTGGGGGGAGCAGCGCATCGACAGCCAACTCATCGAGCCGATATGCCAAGCCAGCATCATTGATTATCCGAATGGGAGCGGGCTTGTATTCTTCGCCAACCCCGCCAGCGAGACAGCGCGCGTCAACATGACCCTGCGCGGCAGCCAGGATTATGGCGAAAGCTGGGACAGCCAGCTCAGACTGCATGGCGGACCCAGCGCATACTCGGATTTGGCGATTGCCCCCGATGGCCGGGTCTTGTGCCTTTACGAAGGCGGAGAAGCGCACCCTTACGAATTCCTGCGCCTGGCTTTCATCACGCTTGAGATGAATCCCTGATGAGGCGCTCATTCCTGCCGCTATACAAGCTATTTCTCACACAACTTACTGAGGAGAAGACCACAGAGGCGCGCGATGCTCATTCATACTCGGTCAATAGCCCACAAAGCCTTTGACATTTGGCGCAGTCCCGGCCGTTTCACCAAGAATCCGGATATCGTCGGTTTGCCTTCCGGTCGTTATTTGCTGATTTATAGCGATGTCGATGCCCATTGGTCCTTGCGTGACCAGGTATTGACGCTGCTGGCAAGCGATGATGGCGGGGCAACCTGGTTCAAACACCGTGAGATTGATCGCGCCGATCTCATGCAAGGCGACGAGCGGCTGGTTACCCCGCGCTTGAGCCAGCTTGATGACGGTCGCTTGGTGGTCATTATCGATCACGACGATGATGGGCATTTTCACGAAGAGCAGCCGCCGGGCAACTGGCTGTATTGGAGCGAAGACTCCGGCGACACCTGGACACCGGCGCAGACCGACAGCGGCATTGGCGGCTTCGAGCCGGATCGCGTCATTGACCTGCCCGATGGGACGCTGGGCGTGACCTCCCACCTGATGCGCGGCGCAAGCCAAGAGTTCGCCCAAGTTTTGTGGACTTCCGCGGATGACGGGCGGACCTGGTCGGAGCGCAGCACCATCGCGCATGACGGCTACCACCGTTTTTGCGAGGGCGCAATTGTCATCCTGGAGGGCGGCGCGCGTCTGGCTTGTATCATGCGCGAGAATCACTCCGGCGGCATCCCGTCCTTCGTGGCTTTCTCTGATGATTATGGACATACCTGGACAGAGGCGCAGATGCTGCCCTTCGCCTTGCATCGCCCCTATGCCAAGCAACTGGCGGACGGTCGCGTCATGGTGACGGGGCGTCATGTGAATGGCGGGCTGGGCACGTATGCCTGGGTAGGCGACCTGGAAGCGGCAGCCGGCGATTATGCCATCGGCGGCCCCCGGCGGAGGTACGCCGCCAGTTTGCAAGCGGGTGCGCTGGTCATAGAAAACCGCCCCGAGCATGAATGCCGCTACAGCTTGCTGCCACCAGAATCGCCCTTCAGCAATGTCGACTTCCAGGCGGAGCTGCGAGTCGAAGCCTCAGCCGGGCAGGCCGCCGTCGCGTTCATGTCTTTATCGCGCCTGGGGCAACTGCTGACCATTGCGCCCGACCACATCGCCATCAACCGCGGCCGGCACGATATGCGTTACCCAGTGGATATGACCCGCTTTCATCAAGTGAGTCTGCGGCATCGCCGGGGCTGGCTGCAAGTCAGGCTGGATGGCGAAACTGTGCTGCACAAATGCGTCTTCCGCGAGGAATGGCCAGCCAGCGACTTCCACGGCGGCAACCCCCGGCTGCGAACGCAATTCGGTCAATTCGGCGTTAGCGGGCGCAGCTATTGGCGGAGCATTCATTATGCGCTTGGCAACCCCACACTGGCGGATTTCTCGTGGGCTTGGGATGCCTCCGCCGGCGATTTTCCCGATGCCTATCAGCGAAAGCGCATGATCCAACTGCATGGCAACCATCCTGCACAAGCGCCTTGGCCCGACCACGGGTACTCTTCCTGGCTCCAGCGAGAAGACGGCAGCATCTACCTGGTGGATTACAGCAATGCCGGCGATGTTGCTGATACCGCCCACCTGGTCGGTATCGATATTGACTTGCAGGACATTCGCTGATGATGCCCAACATCCTATGGATTTGCACGGACCAGCAGCGCTACGACACCATCGGCGCATTAAACAATCCGCACTTGCGCACGCCGCATATCGATCGACTCGTCGCCAGCGGAGTCAGTTTTGAGCGAGCCTACTGCCAAAGCCCGATTTGCACGCCGAGCCGCGCCAGTTTTCTGACCGGGATGTACCCCAGCAGCGTGCACGCCTGTGGCAACGGCAACGCGACCTGGGCGGAAGCGGCGCCTCTTGTTACTGCCTTGCTTGCTGATGCCGGCTACGACTGCGCGTTGGCTGGCAAGCTGCACCTGGCAGGCGCTCAAAGCCGTATTGAGCCGCGCCCGCAGCACGACGGCTATCGACTCTTTCACTGGAGCCACGGGCCGCACGCCGAGTGGGAATCCGGTCATGACTACGCCGATTGGCTGCAAGAGCAAGGGAAAGACCTGGCTGAGATGCTGGAGCATCCCCAAGATACGCCGCCGCAACTGCATCAAACCAGTTGGTGCGCCGACCGCGCGATTGATTTCATTGAGGCAGACCACGCCGGAAAACCGTGGCTGATGAGCGCAAACATCTTTGACCCGCACGCGCCTTTTGACCCGCCGCAGCCATATATGGATCGTTTTGATATTGAGGCGATGCCCGGCCCCAAGTTCCGCGAGAGTGATCTGGCGGCGCAAGCCAAACTCAAGGGAATCGACTTTCAGACACAAGCGCGCCGTCCGGAACATTTTGCGGCAAAGCGCATCCAAGCCGCCTATTACGCCATGATTGAGCTGATAGACGACAATGTCGGCCGTATGCTTGATGCGCTCGAAGCCAGCGGGCAACTTGAAGATACCATCATCATCTTCATGAGCGACCACGGCGAAATGCTCGGCGACCACGGCTTGCTGCTCAAAGGCTGCCGCTTCTATGAAGGGTTGGCGCGCGTGCCACTGATTATTTCCTGTCCCCAACGCTTTCTGCAGGGCCTGCGCCGTCAAGCTCTGGTTGAGTTGACCGACATCGCGCCAACGCTGCTTGAGCTGGCGGGTCTTCCCATTCCGAAGCGCATGCAAGGCCGGTCCTTGCTGCCCTTGCTCAATGACGCCGATGCTGCGGACTACCATCGCGACTTGGTGCGCTGCGAATACTATTCCGCCTTGAATCCATCGGCGCGAGAGGACTTTTGCGGTTCCTTCGCCACCATGCTTCGCGACGAACGCTACAAGCTGGTTGTCTATCACGGGCAGGGCATTGGCGAACTCTTCGACCTCCAGGCTGACCCGGGCGAATTCGACAACCGCTGGGATGATCCTCGCTACATGCCGATCAAGCTAGACCTGATGCACAAGAGCCTTGACGGTTTGGCTTTCGCTGTTGATTTGGGCTCCGAGCAAATCACAAGGTTCTGAGCGCATGCGCTTCGAGCGACAAGACCTATTCACACGAGCTAGCGGCGGTTACACCATGTATCGCATACCCGGCATCTGCGTCACGCCCGGTGGCGCGGTCCTGGCGCATGCCGAAGCGCGCTTGGGCCGCGGCGGCGATTGGGACAAGATCGACATCGTCGTCCGCCGCAGCCTTGATATGGGGGTGACCTGGTCCGAGCCGCGGCTGCTGCTTGACCATCGCGACTATGGCGAAGGCCCGCTGCACAATTTCAATACGATCGTCGATTATGAGAACGGTATCGTGCACGCGCTGTTCTGCTTTGGCTATGCCCGCGCCTTTACCATGCGGTCAACCGATGGTGACTACAACTTTAGCCAGCCACGCGAAATCACCGCCGCATTTAAAGCCTTTCGAGGCGAATACGATTGGGGCGTCCTCGCCATCGGCTTGCCCAATGGCATCCGCCTGCGGCAAAGCGGGCGCTTGCTCATCCCTGTCTGGCTATCCAGCTCACGCACAGCGGCGCACAGACCCAATCGCTGTGCGACTATCTACAGCGATGATGACGGCGCGAACTGGCAGCGGGGGGAGTTGGTTCCTGATATTGTGCCCAATCTCAACGAAGCCGGCATCGTCGAGCTGGAGGACGGCTCGGCTTTAATGAATATGCGCAATGGCATCGGCATTCAGCGCCGAATCATCAGCCGCAGCCCGGATGGCATCAGCCGTTGGTCTGCCCCCCAGCTTGACCCGCAACTGCGCGAGCCGACTTGTCAAGGCACTCTCTTCCGCCACAGTTGGGCGCATGATGGCGAAAGTCGCCTTCTATTCTGCAATCCCGACAACACAGACGGCAAGGATGCCAAAGGCTCATCGATCTTTCGCATTCGCAAGAACCTCAGTATCCGCCTGTCTTTGGACGAAGGAAAGAGCTGGCCATTCACGAAAGTCATTGATGCGGGTTATGCCGGGTACAGCGCGCTGGCCATTTGCCCGGATGAGTCCATCCTCTGCCTGTATGAGCGCGGCGCGGCATCGGGCGCGGATAGTGATGACCACCTCAGCCTGGCTCGCTTCGACCTGGCGTGGTTAATGCGCAGCGAGGTCAGTGATGCCTGAGCCGCCCAACATCATCATGATTATGTGCGATGAATTGCGCGCCGATGCCTTGGGCTGCTATGGCAACCCAATTGTAGAGACGCCAGCTATTGATAAACTGGCTGAGCGCGGCACCCGCTTCTCGCAATGTTTCGTCACGCAGCCGACCTGCACCCCCAGCCGCGCCTCTATTCTCAGCGGCTGCTATCCTTCCACCCTGCGAGCGCGCATGGTGGGCTGTTATACGCCGGAAGACCCGCGCTTTCTGCCGCGCGTTCTCTCGCGCAGCAAGTATCGCACCGCCTCGATCGGCAAGCTGCATTTCGTGCCCCAGGCGGATGAGCCGAAGATCCTTGCAGAACGTCTCGCCAGAGATGATGGCGATTATTTCGGCTTTCAAGAAGTCGACCTGGTCAACGGACACGGCCGCCGTTGCTTTGGCAATCGCTATACCGCCTGGCTGCGGGAACGCGTCCCTGGCTTGGACGCGCGCCTGGCTGAAGATACCTCTTACACCAAAGGACTCAATTGCGAGCGCTGGAACCTGCCGGCGGAGGCGCATTCGAGCCACTACATCGCCGACCGGGCTATCGAATTCCTGGCAGGCGCAGATGAACAGCCCTTCTTTTTACAGCTCTCCTTCCCTGACCCACATTATCCTTTTACCGTGCCGGAGCCCTATGCCAGCCGCTATAATCCAGCCGACATGCCACCACCCATCCCGCCGGTTAGCGAATCTTATGCTATGCCGCCGCTGTATGAGCAAGTATTCCGCGGCCCCCGCTCAAGCGTCGCTGAAGGAGAAAGACCAAAAGACCGCGTCATTGGCACGCCGCCACACCGCTATGCCGACTATGACCGCGCGGACTGGCAACAAGTCAAAGCTATCTATTACGGCATGGTTGACCTGATCGATCACAGTATAAGCCGCGTCTACGCTGCGTTGGAGCGGCTTGGGCTGGCAGCGAATACTGTGATTGTTTTTCTTTCCGATCATGGTGATTACCTCGGCGACCATGGCTTTTACGGCAAGGGCTTGCCTTATGAGAGCGCCCTGCGCAGCCCGCTGATATTCAGTGGCCCGGGCATCCAGGCTGGCCACACGATCGACAGCATCGAATCCACCCTCGATATCGCGCCGACGCTGCTCGATATCGCTGGCATCGCCGAGCCAGAGGGCATGCAAGGCCTTTCGCTGCGCGCATTGCTCGCTGGTGAAGACCGCGTCCGCCCTTCAATAGCAATGGTCGAGAACGATGACGACTTCGCGGCGCTGCGTATGCGCACCTTAATCACCAGACGCTGGCGACTGACTTATTATCTGAACCAAGCCTGGGGCGAACTTATCGACCGCGAGCGCGACCCGCAGGAGATGCGAAATCTGTGGCATGACCCTAGCCATGCGGCAGTGAAGCAGCGCTTGCTCAATCGCTTGCTGCAGGAGCTAACCGCCAGCATCGATATGGGCAATGGGCGCAAGCAAAAGCCGAGCGCGCCAATACCCAAGTGGCGGGGCAGCCCCGAAGCCGGTTAGACCCCTGGGCAATCGCATCAAAATGAAGCTCTGCAAAAAGGGTGCCGCCCCGAACTCTTTATCGCCGAGTGCGCTCGGTGGTTAAATATTTGATACGGTTGCCCTGCTAATCAGTCTGACTCGCCCGCCATTCCGCCATCGTCTTGTTGCCCTTGCTGCGGTTGCAATAGCTGCACAGCAACTGCAAGTTCTCCAGGTGATCCGTGCCGCCGCGCGACTTGGGCAGGATATGGTCGACTTCCATGACTCGGAAAGGGAAATGACTGTCGCAACCGACGCAGACGCCCTCCTGCTCGCCATAGAGACGGTGCCGATGCGTGCGGTAATTGGGCAGGACGCCCAGGTCGGTGCGTTTGGGCAAGCTGTCGACGACATTAGCGCCGCCCCAGAGCGCGCCGCGGTCTTCTCTGATGCGCGCGTTGACCAGCTTGATTGTAAGCGGAGAAATATCAATGCCTGCCCAAACTCGTTCCAGGCGGTCGGCCGCCACCATAGTCGTCGCGCAGCCGCAGAAAGGGTCAAAGACGGTATCGCCTGGGTTGCTGGATATCTTGATGAAGTGTTCCAGCAGCGCAACCCGCTTTTGCGTTTTGAAGCCCGTGTACTCTTTGCTGCTGGCGCTGTAATTGGTGAAGCCGATGGGATTGAGGATGAGGTTCTGTGGCGGCGTGCCAGCGTCGGCGTCGGCATACCGTTTTAGACCCGGCCAGCGTCCGCGCTTGGGATGATGGATGAGTCCAGCGGCATCCAGAGCCTCCAGCCGTTCATGCACGCCTTCTATGCTGCGATAGCCGGGAATGAAATGCTCTTCAATATAGGCGGCGTAAGTGCCTGTTCTTGGCGCTGACCAATGCCGCCCCATAGCCGATACATCATAACCTTTCCAAGGCATCCCCGACTCGCCATCGGATACATTCGCGCCCGTTAAATCACCACTTCGGTATCGCCCGCGCTCATCCTGGGAGGGGTAGGCTTTTTCCAGCGACTCGGCGCTACGGGCTTGCCGCGCCTTGCCGCCATTCCAGGTCGCTTCGTCCGATTTCACATAATAAAAGATATGGTCGCAGATACGTCCGTAACGGCCGGGGTCGTTATGGGAGGTCGCGCGCCGCCAAACGATATTGTTGCGATAGTTCTTTGCGCCGAAGACCGCGTCCATCAGCAGCTTCAGATAATGCGCGGCGGTATCGTCGCAGTGCAGATAAATGCTGCCGGTCGGCTTGAGGATGCGCTCCATCTCGATGAGGCGCACCGCCATCATAATCAGGTAGCTCATCATGCTTTTGCCATGCGTATGTCGAGTGGCTTCGATGACGGTGTAGGCGGCCGGGTTGCGGTCGGCCAGCTCGCCATGTTCGTGTACATCAATATCCGAGAGCGTCCAGGTGTCCTTGAAGGCTGCCCCTGCCGCGATAGAGCCGATTGGGGCGGCGTAATCCTGGTTGGAGTTGAAAGGCGGGTCGAGGTAAATCAGGTCGATGCAAGCCGAGTTGATGCCGCGCATGATGTGCAGGTTGTCGCCCACCCAGACTGTGCGGTTCGTGAAGTTTGCCTGCGTCATGCTTTCTCCTTCGCTTGCTAATGCGAAATCTCATTAATATGGGGCGCGCGAGGGAGGTGGTCCAGCAGCGGCACCAATGCCCCCAGCCACTCCAGCGCCGCCGTCACATCGTCCAGCGCCGCGGTCTCTTCGCTTGTATGCGCGTTCAACAGCGGCACGCCCACCAGCCCCAGGCAGCGAGTCCACAGATTGAGCAGCATGTCATCGCTACGCGACACATAGTTGTAGTTCAGCCGCACCGTCTGCGCCCGCCGCGCGTTCATCTCCGCCGCCAGCTCGACTGCCTGCGCCTGCCTGTCCATAGGTACGATCGAGCCGCGCCCCGCCCCCGATACAAAGGCATGTGATGCGCCCGCGCCAGGCAGATGACCCGCATAGGCATTGTGCGCGTCTATGTTGATGAAACCCAGCCGCGGTGGCGCTAACTCGCCGGCCAGCCGCGCCGCGCCCTGCCCGAACAAGCCGCTGGGTGGCGCTTCTTCCTGGTCAGTGAAGGCGAAGAGGATGCGCCCCGGCAGGCTCTGCTTCTGCAAGCGTTGCGCAGCCAGCAAGGCGATAATCACGCCCAGCGCATTATCCAGCCCCGTGCCGATGATGAGGCCATCGCGCAGTTGTGGCGCTGTCTGCATCATCACGGTATCGCCCCAGCGCAATTCGCCGCGCTCCGCCTGGAAGGTGATGCGCGTTTCGCCGCCGCTGGATTGGAAGCGCAACCGACCCCGCGCCGCCACTCCCACGCGCCCGTCCACGAATCGCAGTGCCATGCCCCCACAGCGATAGTCAGCGCCAGGCACGCGGATGGCGCAGAGCGGATACAGGCTGCCCGCGCCCAGGTCGGATACGCGGAAGCAGGGGCGGTCCATGTGCGCGGTGACTAGCAGGTCGAGCTGCCCCGCGCCGATTGTGATGCCCAGATTGCCCGCGCTGCCGATGGGCGCGCAGTCCAAGCCAAGCTCAGCCGCGAGCTCACGAATCACGCCGCCAACAGCGCCAGGCAGCAGGCAGCTATTGTTGGGGGCGGGGGCAGCCAGCAGCCGCGAAATCGTTTTGAACAAGCTGTCGTGGTTGCGCATAGGCAATCAACCGCTGGCAAGCGCATCGGCGAACATGGCATGCACGCCGGCGGTGTCCAGCGCCTGCACAATGTTGACGTTGGGCGCTTTGCCGCTGATGCCCGTGTAGTCGATGACGGTCTGCCCGCGGGTGTACGCGCCGTTCAGTTCGACCGTCACAAAATGAGCGCTGCTCTGCTGGATGAGCTGCGGACGCAGGATAACCGCCATCGCCAGCGGGTCGGGCAGCAGGTAAGCCGGGCGCGCATAAACGCCCTGCAAGCGCTCGGCGGTCGCCTGGGAGATAGCGCGGAAGAAACGCCCGTTGGTTGTGTCAATCGCGCAAAGCTGGTTGAACTTGTCCCAGGCGAAACCATGGGCGAGCGTCGTCTCCCAACTAAGCATGGTGGCGCGCGGGAATGCGTCCAGCGTGATGAAGGCGGCTTCCGGGTCGGTATAGATATTGTATTCGGCGGTGAGCCCCGGCGTATTTCCTTGCGCGGCGATTGTCCCGCCCATGAATGCGAAATGCTTTATGCGCGCGGGAAAATCGGGGTCGAGCCGCAGCGCCATAGCGATATTGGTCAAAGGTCCCAGCGCGATTAGGGTCAATTCGCCGGCGTATTCCCGCGAGAGCCGCAGCAGCGCCGGCACGCCGTGTTCATCTTGCAACTGTCTCGTCAATGCAGGACGGTCGCGGTAGCCACCCAGTCCATCGCTGCCATGGAATTCAGCGGCGTCTTCCCAAGGCTGGACGAGCGGACGGTCGCAACCGGCGTACACAGGCACATCGCGCTGCATGACTTCCAAAATGGTCAGCACATTGGGGTTGACCTGGCGGATATGCACATTGCCGGTCAAGGTGGTGATGCCGACGACATCCACGCCCGGCTCGCAAAGCGCCAGCATGATGGCTTGAGCATCGTCAACGCCAGCATCGGTATCAATCAGTAATTTCATGCGGCGACTCCTTGCCTGGGTGTTTAGTTTGTATTGTAACCAGATATTCAGCACAGAGGCGCGGAGGCATAGCGGATTCGTGTAGGGGCGAGGCGGTGGCTCGCTCGCAATGGCTGCGCTTAACCGGCGCGCTATTTCGCCTTGCCCGCTGGCTTGCTCTGGATATTCGTGGTTATGTGCGCCAGCGCCAGCGACAGGATCATCACCGCGACCAGCGACTGGCTGACATTCCATAGTGGCGCGGCGGCGAACGCAGCCACCAGCCACAGCCGCCGACCTTGCCACTGGCGCGGAAAAGCCAAAAACTGGCAGAAGGCAACGACGCCATATTTGAAAAAGTCGCTCAAACCAAAGTAGACGTCTTTGGCGAACAGGTAAACTGGCTCAGGTGGCGGCGAGTAGCGCTGATATTGCCAAAACTCATAGGGCGCTGGCACGCCGTTTCTGAAGGCAAGGTAACATGCCGCGCCAGCCAGCGCCCCAACGATGCTGTAGCGCAGCCAGCTACGCAGCTCAACGCGCAGCCAGCGGCGCAGCAGCCAGCGCTGGACGCCGGCGAAAACGGTGACTGTGCCGGCGTATTGCATTGCGTTACTCAGCCACGGAGCAGAAGCGAAAGGGGGGACGTCGTCCCAAGCCAGCCAGACGATAGTTGTCACGGCGAGCCAGGCCAAACATGACAGGGCAACGAACCGCGTCGTGTTTGCGAGCGACCAGGGATGCCGCTTCAAGGCTGTTGCGATGCTCAGTTCCATGACAACCTCACCCCTCAATATGGGGTTATTAATACAGCTATGTATGTATACACAGCGCAAACGCATTCCTTACCATGTATACAATGTAAATATGAAACAGCCTTCAAGCAGGGAGTAAATCCGAGGGGGAAGCCATGGGCAGCCTAGGACCGTCCGAAATGATTATCATCCTGATGATCACGTTGCAGCTCGTATTTCTGACTGCGCTGCCGCTCGTGGCTTGGGTGTATATGTACCGCAAAGGCACAGAAACCCGCGACATGATCTTCTGGGGCGTGGTCGCGCTCTTCATCCCGCTGCTGGGTCCCCTCGCGGTGATTCTCTACACCCGCCGCCGCGATAAACAGAAGCGGCAATTTGCGGATGCAGGCAGCTAGGCGCGCTCTAGGGTAATCGGGCGAGTCAGCGCCTGTCCCCTACACAAAATCTCTGTGCTTCTGCGCCTCTGTGGCAGATATATTTTGATGTGATTGCCCTGGCTTTGGCATGGGCGGATTTTGCCATTCGCGGCTTGTTTGTTTATACTATGCGCATCAGCAGTCATGCTGGCATCGCTTACCCCAAATGGAGGAAGAACATGAGAAAGCTAAGTTTTCTATTGGTAGTTGCGCTCGTCTTTGTGACTGCCTTTGCCGCGACTGCCCAGGACCCCCTGCGCGTGGTTTCGGTGGTCAATGGCACCTTGGGCGACAAGTCCTTCTTCGATAGCGCGCAACGCGGCATGGACGCCATCGCCGATGAATACGATATCGAAATCGACACCGTCGAGCTGGGCATCGACCCCGCCAATTGGGAGCCGGGCTTGCTGGATGTCATGTCCGACAGCGATTCCTACGACATCCTCATTGCTGGCACCTTCCAGATGATCGACTACCTGGCGGCTAACGCGCACCTGTATCCCGACAAGCTCTTCATTTTCTACGATGCGCCTATGCCCTATGACAACATGGATGTCTGCGTCGAGGGCTGCGCCAATGTCTATTCAATGACCTACGCGCAGAACCAGGGTTCCTTCCTGGCTGGCGTATATGCCGCCGCCATCACCACCAGCATGCTCGAAGGTACAAACGATGCCCCGATCATCGGCGCGGTCGGCGGGCAGCAAATCCCCGTCATTGATGACTTCATCGTCGGCTACGAGCAGGGTGCCTGCCTGGTCAATCCCGATACGCAGAGCATCGTGCAGTATGCCGGCAGCTGGAACGATCCGGCGCGTGGCAAGGAAATCACCTTGGCCATGTACGAGCAGGGCGCGGACATTGTCTTCCAAATCGCTGGCGGCACTGGCGTTGGCGTCTTCGAAGCCGCGCATGAGCAAGAACATTATGCCATCGGCGTCGACAGCGACCAGGCGACCATCGTCGCTGAAACCGACCCCGACCAAGCCGAGCGCATCCTGACTTCCATGATGAAGAATGTCGATAACTCGATCTTCCGCGCCATCACCCTGCACCTGGATGGCGAACTTCCTTATGGCAGCGCCGAGAGCCTGGGCATCCCCGAAGGCGGCGTTGGCTTGGCGAAGAACGAATTTTATGACGCCGCCACTTCCGACGACATCAGAGCTATGGTCGAGGCGGCTGAAGCAGCCGTAGTCAATGGCGATATCGAAGTGCAGACCGTGTTCACCAGCGAAGACATGATGGCGGCTGTGGGCACTGCCTGCGCCGATATGTCTACTGCTGACATAAGCCTCGCTGACATGATGGGTGATATGTAACTTGCCCGTCCGCTGCAATCAAGAGCCTGCCGCTAACCGTGGCGGGCTAACTCCCCAAAGGGTTGCTCTATAGCTTTGAGCAATCTCAATGCAGGAGACCGCCATGAGGCAAATGTCGCTGACCGCTGTCGAGCCTGCGCCGACGCCGACGCTTGCAGGCGAATGCGTTGAAGGCTTGCTAATCCACGGCGATGCCGTCAAAGAGCTGCCTGAGCTGGTTCGAAGCGGTCGTGTCTTTGATGTCATCATCGCCGACCCTCTATACAACATTGGCAAGGACTTTGGCAACGACGATGAAGTCATGCCCATTGACGAATATGTGCATTGGACTTTGGGCTGGCTCGGCGATTGCTTTCGCTTGCTCGCCGATGATGGGCTGATTTATCTCTACGGATTCCCGGAGATCGTGGCCCGGGTTGCCGCCCGCTTCCCGATTGACGAGCAGCGCTGGCTGGTCTGGCATTACACAAACAAAACTGTGCCCTCGCTCAGGTTTTGGCAACGTTCGCACGAGACCATCCTCTGCCTTTGGAAGCCAGGGCGGCCGCGCCCTGACCTGGAGATTGACCAAATCCGCGAGCCATATACCGCCGCTTACCTGAAGGCGGCTGGCAAGGTACGCAAGGGCACCCCATCTCGTTTCGGCGCTTCTGGCAAGCCGACGGTTTATAATGCCCACAAGAACGGCGCGCAGCCACGCGATGTTATCAAGGAACCGGCTCTTGCCGGCGGCGCTGGTCGCAGCGAACGGTGGTTTATGTGTCGCAGCTGTGATAACCAGGTGTTTCCGCCCAGTGAGCTGGAAGCGCATCGTGACCACGATACGCTCAAACATCCCACACAGAAGCCCATGTCGCTGACGCGCCGCCTCTTGCAGTCGCGCATCAACGGCGCGGGCGGACGAGTTCTTATTCCCTTCGCTGGCTCGGGCTCCGAGTGCGTGGTCGCCCGGCGACTTGGGGCGGACTTTGTCGCCATCGAGCGCAACCCGGAGTTTGTAGATTTTGCAAGGAAGTGGCTGGGGAGCATCGATGTA
>VXNO01000048.1:44433-67276 GCA_009840575.1 Chloroflexota bacterium
TGACGCGGCGGCAGACACCTATTCCCTGCTGTGAGCCGCGTGATATCGAGCGACAATTACTTGGATGTGATATGCTTGTTTGAGTTTTTGACTTAAATCCAGTTTTGTTCTCTGTGTCCTCTGTGCCTCTGTGGTGAATTGCCATGCCCATAATCGAAACGACCAACATCCACAAAATCTATCCCAACGGCGTGCATGCCAATGACGATATCAACTTCCGCGTCGAGCCGGGCGAGATCCATGCCCTGGTCGGCGAGAACGGCGCGGGCAAATCCACCTTGATGAAAATCCTCTACGGCTTGGAACAGCCATCCGAAGGCAGGATAACTATCCGCAACCAGCAAGTGCAAATCCCCAACCCGCAAGCGGCTATCGAGCTGGGCATCGGCATGGTGCATCAAAACTTCATGCTGGTCGATTCCTTCAGCGTCGCGCAGAACATCATCCTCAACCGCGAAACCAAACAGGGACTCCAGATCGATTTTTCGCGCGCCGAGACCGATGCCGAAGAGCTTTCGCGCGAATACGGCTTGTTCGTCAACCCCAGTGCCAAGATCGCCGATATCCCCGTGGGGATGCGCCAGCGCGTGGAGATATTAAAAGCCTTGTACCGCGGCGCGGAAATCCTCATCCTGGATGAGCCCACCGCTGTGTTGACCCCCAGCGAGACCATCGACCTCTTCACGGCTATCCGAAACCTGGTCGAAGGCGGTAAGACAGTCATTTTCATCACGCACAAGCTCAAGGAAGTCATCGAAATCAGCGACCGCGTGACGGTCATGCGCGATGCCCGCCAGGTGGGCACGGTCAATACCGCCGAGACCAGCGAACGCGAGCTGGCGCGCATGATGGTCGGGCGCGAGGTCTTCATGCAGGTTGACCGCCCCGCCGTTACCCGCGGCGGCCCCGTCTTGCAAGTCGATGACCTCACCTATGCCGATAGCAGCGGGCATCAACTGCTCAAGCAAGTCCGCTTCACCGTCTACGAGAATGAGATTTTAGGCATCGCCGGCGTCGAGGGCAATGGACAAACCGAGCTGGCGGAGGTGCTGACAGGCTTGCGACCGCCGACCACGGGCGAAGCCTACATCAGCGGCGAGCAGATTCTCGGGCGTGGTCCGCGCTCGGTGCGCGAACACAATGTGGCGCATATCCCCGAAGACCGTCTAACTAACGGCGTCGCTTTGTGGTCTTCCATCGCCGACAACTTAATCATCGACCGCTATTATCGCGAGCCATTCACCCGCCGCGGCTTGCTGGATATCAACGCCATCGATGACAACGGCGCGGACATGATCCAGCAATTCAACATCATCGCGCCGGACGCAGCCATCCCTGTCAGCGCCCTTTCCGGTGGCAATATGCAGAAGGTGGTGGTAGCGCGCGAATTGTCTTCTTCACCCAAATTGCTCATCGCCGCCCAGCCCACGCGCGGCGTCGATATCGGCGCGATCGAATTCATCCATCAGCAACTGGTCGACCAGCGCACCGATGGCTTGGCGATCTTGCTTATCTCCGCTGACCTGCAAGAAGTGATGAAATTGTCCGATCGCATCATGGTCATGTACGAAGGCGAGATCGTCGGCATCTTCCCCAATAATGAGCAGCTGACCGAAGAACGCATCGGCTACTATATGCTGGGGGCAGAGCGACAGGAGCGGGCAGAAATGGAGCGATACGCATGAATTGGGCGCGCAGGCAAGCGCTGCTGCTGGTCGGCATCATCACTGGCGCAGTGGCAACGCTCTTCATAACGCAGACCATGTTCGGCGGCTCGGTCGAGAAAATGACCAGCACCGCCAGTTGGCAGAATATCCTGCTGGTGAACGGGCTGGTGGGCGCGTGCATCTTGTTGTTTGTGGTTGAGCTGCGGCGCGGGGCAATCCGCGTTTTGCTGACGGTGATTGTCTCGCTGCTGCTGGGCTTTTTGGTTACTTTCATCTTCAATCTGGACGAAGCCAGCCGCTTCGAGCGCGGCGAATTCCGTGTGCAGGTGGTCAGCGAGGCAGAGCCGACCGACAACGACGAAGTCGACCTGCGCTACAACCGGGCGCGCGGTGGCGAATTCAACAAACCGAATGTCGTCGAGCCGGTCAATGAGGTCGCCTGGACGTTTGCCGGAACTTCCGGAGATGTCGTTTCCCTGCTGGCTTATGCCAAGAACCGTCGCTCGCCGGTCGATATGCTGGTGGAGCTGCGCGACGAAGCCGGCGCTGCATTAGCCGCCGCCACCTCGGCAACTGAATTGCAGGTTGATGAGACCTTTGACGACCTGGTCAGCAGCAAAGACGCGGTGATCGAAGGCTACACCTTGCCAGCCGATGGCGTCTACACGCTCTATGCTCGCCCCGAAGACATCAGCGCCGCCACAACGCTTTCCGAAGCCATGAACCAATCACGCCTGGCATTTGAGGCGCTGCTGCTGGGCCCCATCGAGCGGGTGAACCGCTGGGGCGTGTGGATCCAAGACGCCATCACGCTCATCTTGCTGGGCTTGAGCTTCGCCATCGTCTTCCGCGCCCAGCAATTCAGCCTCGGCGCGGAGGGGCAGCTTTATTTTGGCGCGCTGGTCAGCGGCATCATCGCGCTCAACTCGCCGCATGTGCCGAGCGTGATTTTGATTCCTTTTATCATCCTGGCTGCCAGCACCGCCGGCTTCATGTATGGCTTGATACCCGGCGCGCTAAAAGCCTATCTGGGCGCCAACGAATTGGTCTCGACCTTGATGCTGAATGTCATCGCCACCCGCTTCTTTGAGATGGTGCTGAACTTCCAACTAAAGCCGCCCACAGCCGGTTATGTCGCTTCGGATAAGTTCACTGCCAACGCCGTATTGCCGGTCATCGTGGAGAAGACGCAGGTTACTATCGCCGTCTTCATCCTGGTTGTGGTGGTCTTCCTGGCTTGGCTGCTGATTCGCCGCACGCCTTTAGGATACGAAATCCGCATCATCGGCAGCAACCTGCGCTTCGCTGATTATGGCGGTGTGAATTCGCGGCGCACCATCATGTTGGTGATGGCAATCAGCGGCATCGTGGCGGGTTTGGCGGGCATGCACCTGGCGAATGGCATCCACCGCCAGTTAATCCTTAATATCTCCTTCGCGCTAGCATTCGAAGGGGTGGTAGTGGCGCTGCTGGCTCGTTTGAATGTGCTGGTCGTGCCTTTCACGGGCTTGCTCTACGCCTACTTGCGGGCTGGCGCGCAATTCATGGAGCGCGACGCCAATGTCAGCTTCGAGGTGGTGCGCATGATCCAAGCCATCATCATTTTGCTGATTACCGCCGAGGCGCTGGTGAGCTTCTTCCAGGCTCGTCAAAAGCGCGCCGATATCGACGAAGCCGGTCATGCTGTTGAGAGCCTGGATGAGAAGCCAAAATAGGGGGGAATTCACCACAGAGACACAGAGAGCGCAGAGAAAAACAAAGTGGTGAATAATCGAGGTAGCGATGTTTGAAAATGTGATTGACGGGATCTTCAGCGCCGTCTTCCTGGCGGCGATACTGCGCGTGACGACGCCGATACTGCTACCCTCGCTGGGCGCGCTGATATCGGAGAAAGCCGGCGTGCTCAATATCGGCCTTGAGGGCATGATGCTTTCGGCGGCATTCACCGGCGTGGTCGTCAGCGCTTATTCACAAGATTGGTTCGGCGCGGAAGCCGGCACCAGCATTGGTCCCTGGCTGGGCTTGCTCTTTGGCGTCTGTGTTTCATTGCTGATGTCTTTTGTGCTGGCCTTATTTCACCTGGACCTCAAAGGCGATTTGTTCCTCTCCGGCATCGCGCTGAATATCTTCGGCAGCTCAGCGACGGTGGCGATCATGTTTGAGCTGACCGGTGACCGCGGCAACACCAGCACCTTGGCCAGCTTGCAGATGCCATTCATCCAGTTGCCCGAGTTCATCAACGATATCCCGCTGGTGGGCGGTTTTCTCTTCGGCGTCTTTGATAACCAGAGTGTGATGACCTGGCTGGCTTTCATCGCCGTCTTCGTGGTGGCCTTCTTCTTGTATCGTATGCCCATCGGCATGCACCTGCGCGCTGTCGGCGAAAACCCCGAAGCGGCGGCGTCGGTGGGCATCAATGTCAAGCGCATCCGCTATATGGCGCTGCTGATTAGCGGCTTCTTCGCTGGCTTGGGCGGCATCCACATGAGCATGGGTTACTTGCAGCTATTCCAGCGCGACATGACCAACGGACGCGGCTTTATCGCGCTGGTTACGCCGTCGCTGGGTGGTGGCACGCCCATCGGCACCATGGTCGCTTCGTCCATTTTTGGCTTCTTCGATGCCTTGGGCATCCGCATGGGCTCGCTGGAAATCCCCTCGCAACTGCCGCAGTCGATTCCTTATTTTGCCACCGTGCTGGCTTTGGTGATATACGCCTTGCAGCGGCGCATATCCCAGCGAGTCAGCGAGATGCGCACGGCGTCGGGGGCGAGCTTTGACGCGCAATTCTGGCAAGCCATCCAGCGCATCAGCATTTTGCACATGCTGCTGATGATGTTCGCGGTGATCGGCGTCGTAACCAGCGGGGCGATTTTGGCAGCGCCCAATGGCTTTGGCGGCGAAGAAGCGGTGCTGCCGGGCTTGGCGATAGGCGCGGCTTCCATCGCGCTCTTCGTTATGGGTTTGCCCTTTGTCAGCGATATCTTCCGCATCCAAAAGCGCTGGCGAGAAAGCGCCGCCGTAACCATCGTGTCCCTGGGCGCTTACCTGGCGATCTTTCTGTCGCTCTTCGCCAGCCTGCCGATTGCGCTGGGCATAGGCTTGCTAGCCAGCGCGGCGGTGTGGTTTATGATTGGCGGCCGTGCATTGGCCGATGGCAAGTGAGTGGGGCTACAATAACTGTAGCTTGATGAGGGTAAACGATGGAAATCCTTTTGCAGCAAGTTGACATCAATACTGTGATAAATCTCATCACAGTTGTGGTCATTCTCGCCAGTCTGCGTTGGCAGTTGCCATCGAAAGCTGACATCCAGCGGCTTGATCAGCGCATCGACTCAGTTGACAAGCGTATCGACTCAGTTGACAAGCGCATTGACTCAGTTGACAAGCGCATTGACTCAGTAAACGGGCGCATTGATAAACTTGAGTCCAAAATGGACGAGGGCTTCTCCAAAGTAGACGAGCGCTTCCTGAAGGTAGACGAGCGCTTCTTGCAGCAAGATGCCAAGCTGGACGCCCTGCGTCTGGAAATGAAAGCCGATATGCAGCGCCTCGAGGACAAGCTGGAACGCGCCAACGAATACCACGCCCGCAGTGTCGATCTTTTAGACGCCATCCGCCGCGGGCTTGAGGTTCGCCGTGAGCCGCTGTAAGCCGCATTCTGTCAGGCGAGCCAGAAAGCTATCAGTTCATGCTCAACAAAATCCTCGGTTGCCTGTATGGCCAAGCGCTGGGCGACGCATTCGCCATGCCAGCGCACATCCACCCCGATGATACCCTCCGCGCTTTTGGCTGGCTGGATAGCTGGCAAGCCGCCCCGCCCGACCACCTGGTGCATGCCGGGCTGCCGGCCGGGCGCATCACCGATGATTCCGAACAAGCATTCTCTTTGGCGCAAGCCTACATCTCCGCGGGCGGCGTTTCGTTGGATGCGACTGTAAATGCGCTCTTGACTTGGTACGCGCGCGTCGATGGCGATAATTCGCCCTATGTGGGTCCCAGCACACGCCGCGGCATCAATGCGCTGAAAGCAGGTGAAGACCCGCGCAACACTGGCTTGTGGGGCGATACCAACGGCGCAGCCATGCGCATCGCCCCGGTCGGCTTGCTGCATCCCGGCGATATCCCCGGCGCTGTGGCCGACGCCGCAATCGCCTGCATCCCCACGCATTATACGCAGCCAGCCGTCTCGGGCGCAGCAGCCGTGGCCGCGGCAATCGCCCAAGCCATGCTGGCGGATTCGCTGGATGAAGCCATCGCGGCGGGCTTGTCGGGCGCGGAAAAAGGGCGTGAGCAGGGCAGACGCTGGTTCGGCGCTTCGGTCGCTTTTAAGATTGAGCAGGCGCTGGCAATCGCCACCAGCTCGGACGATAGTCCAACCCGCCTGCGTCGCCTGTTTGATGAAGTCGGCGCGTCGCTGAATGTGCCGGAGACCGTCGGCGCGGCATTTGGCATCTTGCGCATGGCTGATGGCGAGCCCAAGCAGGCGGCTATCCTGGCGGCAAATCTGTCGGGCGATGCCGATACCATCGGCGCGATTGCTTGTGCCATGGCCGGCGCATTCACGGGCATGGAGGCAATCCCCGCCGCTGATGTTGCTGTGCTGGAAGCCGATGAAGTCTTCCAAGCCTATCATGTCCGCGCGATTGCCGATGGCTTGCTGGGTATGATTTCCTGAGCATGGCAGCCAGCGCGGATAGTCAGCCATTGCCAAGAAACACCCTGGTGACCATCGGCGATCTAGTGCTGGATGTACTGCTGGAAGCGCGGTTGCCAGTCGGGGTGGGCGAGCATCAGACAGCGCGTTCGCTGCGCTTTGAAGCTGGCGGCGCTTGCACGACCATCCTGGCGGCGCGGCGCATGGGGCTGGATGTGGCGGCGCTGGGCGCGGTCGGCGATGATGTGGCGGGGCGCTTTTTGTTTGAGTTGCTGGCGGAAGCCGGCGTCGATACCGCGGCGCTGCAGATGCCAGCCGACAGCACAACCACGACGGTGATATGTATGAGCGACCGACAGGCGGGCGAGCATGTTTTCTTGGGGTGTTATGGGCAGGGCGGCACCATCAATTTCAGCGATGCGGCTGCACAGCGACTTTCCGCTGCGGCGGCTGTATTCATTCCCGGTTATGCATTGCTGGAAGAGCGCTTGGCTGGGCTGGTGGCGGGGGCATTTGCCTGGCTGGCGGGGGAGTCTCGCCGCGTCTATTTTGATGTCGGTCCCTTTCAGGGGGGATTGAAACGCGAGCGAGTCGCTGAAACCCTGCGGCTGGTCGATGTCTTGCTGCTGACCGATGACGAAATCGCTTTCGTGGCAGATGACCTGGGCGACCTGCAGCGGCGTTACCCCCAGCTAACCATCGTGCTGAAGCTGGGCGAGCGCGGCTGCCGCATCATCTCGGATGAGGTGGATCTGCCTGTCGCGGGCTTCCCGGTCGAAGTGATTGACACGATCGGCGCGGGCGATGCCTTTGCCGCCGCCTTCATCTGGGCGGATTTGCGGGGGTATTCGTTGGTGGACTGTGGCACAATCGCCAATGCGATGGGCGCTGCCAGCGTGGGACGAACCGGCGCGGGACGCAATGTGCCTGCGCGCGCAGATATTCAGTCACTGCTGGATGCTCACGGAAAAGGAATCGACTTGTCATGCTGAAAACCATCGATCTGGAAACACCGCCCGGCGATTGCCTCGTCGATTTCACGGCGCAGGCGCAAGCGGTTGTGGCGGAGAGTGGCATAGACAGCGGTCTTTGCGCGCTGATTACGCCGCATACAACAGCGGGCTTGACCATCAACTCCGCGCTGGATGCCGCCACGCCGGAAGATATCATCGCTGAGCTGCGCAGCCTTGTGCCTACGCGGGTGGACTTCGCGCATCAATATGATACGCCAGCCGATGCAGCCGGGCATATCAAGGCGGCGCTGGTGGGGCAATCTCTCGTGCTGCCCATCGCCGCTGGACGCCTGCTGCTGGGTGGCTCGCAGAGTCTGCTCTTTTGCGAATTTGATGGTCCGCGCAGCCGTCAGGTGCAGGTCAAGATTATCGGAGGCTAACTATGGCGCGCAAAATCATCATCGATACCGACCCCGGCGTCGACGACAGCATGGCGATTTTTTTCGCGCTGGCATCGCCGGAGCTGGATGTCATCGGGCTGACGACTATCTTCGGCAATGTACGTACCCCGCTAGCCACCACCAATGCGCTGCGCCTGCTAGAGATCGCCGACCGCGCCGATATCCCCGTTGCCCAAGGCGCGCTCGACCCGTTGACACGCTCTTTTGAAGGTCCTGTGCCTTTTGTGCATGGCGAAGACGGACAAGGCGACATCTTCTTGCCTGAGCCCGGTCGGCAGCCGCTCGCAATCCCCGCGGCGCAATTCATCATCGAGCAGCTTCGAGCGCAGCCGGGCGAGATTACGCTGGTGCCCATCGGGCCGCTGACCAATATCGCGCTGGCTTTGCGCCTGGAACCGCGCATTTGCGAATGGGTTGATGAAGTCGTGCTGATGGGTGGCAACGCCCTGGTGCCCGGCAATGCCAGCCCTGCCGCCGAAGCCAATATCCGCAACGACCCCGAAGCCGCCGACCTGGTCTTTGGCGCGGATTGGCAGGTTACCATGGTTGGCTTGGATGTGACCCTGCGCGTGCACATGAGTCCCGCCGATATCGCTGAATACTCGACGCACGGCAATGTAATGTCTGAGCATATCACGCGCATCCTGCCGCATTACCGCCACTACTTCGAAGCCAATTATGACGCGCAAGGCATCTTCGTGCACGACTCCAGCGCAATCGCCTATCTGCTGCAGCCCGAGCTGTTTCAAACGCGGCGCTGGCCGATGCGCGTGGAGACCGAGGGCATCGGCCGCGGCAAGACCCTGCCGGCGACGGGTGGACGCATCTTGCCAGCCTGGGCAGACCGACCGCTGGTGAATGTCTGTGTGGATGTGGACGGTGCGGCGGTGGTCGCTCTGGAAGAAGAGCGGCTGCGAGGGGCGTAGCGGGTTTGTGTTGCTGTAGGCTACTCGCAACGATTATGTTCATGATGGGGGAGCATCAGTAAGTCATCTTGAATCAAGTTTGCCATAGAACGAGTTGGCGCGCGTGTACATTTGTTCTTACAATAAATATATTGCGGCAAGGAATACAAAATGATAAAAGTACTATATCGACAAAAACATGGTTTCAATGTTGCGATATACTCAGATGACCATGAGCCGGCGCATGTCCATGTAACCAGAGAAAGAATGCATGTTGTAGTCTACTTAGATCCCGTAGAATTTGGGCAAAACAATGGATTTGGTAGAGCGGACTTGAGGCGGATTCGGAAACTTATAAGCAAGCATGAGGATAAATTGCTGGAAGTTTGGATAGCGTATCACGGTATTCCAAGCAACGAGGGATACTAGAATGGGGAGACATTCCATGGATATGGTACCGCTGGTGAATCCGGTGCGCTGCGCGGCAAAGAAGGTTACATTTTCCAAAAAATACGCGCGAATTACGCTGGCTGATGGCCGGGTGATAAGCCTGCCGCTGACATTTTATCCGCGCTTGCAGAATGCCACCGATGCACAACGGCAGAATTACGAGTTGTTTGGCTTAAATATCTATTGGGATGACATCGATGAAGGTATCGACTTGACTGCCATGCTCACTGGCATGTATAGTCGCCGACCGACTGCCGAGCCGATAAGCTAATCCGTCCGACTCGCCCGCCATTCCGCCATCGTCTTGTTGCCCTTGCTGCGGTTGCAATAGCTGCACAGCAGTTGCCCCGTGGGCTAAAAATATTTTTGATAGCATTTCTTCGCCCAGTATTTGAAAGGGAGCATCGATAGTTTGATTGACAAATCCCTAGCCGCAAAACTTAGCGACATATTGACTCGATATCAGGTGTCTTTTGTCAAAAAGTCATATAAGGATGAAAATGAAGATCATGATGTTTTGATGGACGTGTTCGGCATAACTCCAGAAATAAAGCGCGAGAACCGTCAGTATTGGGGGCGGGAATTAGGCAAGTGTTGGGAGTTGATCGTGGCCTGTGTATTTGAAGAACTGCGCGAAGACTTTCGCCCTGCGCTACGAGTTGGCAACGACGAGCCTTGTGACTTCATCTTTGATACATTCGCTATTGATACGAAATACCGAATTGGTTCGGGCGATTCGGGCACACTCAAGAAGTTTCGATCCTATGGGCCTTTGCTACGAGAACAAGGCTATGAGCCATTTCTCTTGATATTGCGTGAGGATAATCTACCTGCGGCGATCACGGCCTGCCGCGCAGGGACTTGGAACATTCTCACTGGCGGCGCGAGTTTTGACTTTATTAAGTCTCATACTGGATTCGATATGTATTTGTTTCTCAGCCAAATAGCGGGAGACTTTCAGGTAGATCGATAGCCACCGTGCTACTTAAAGCATCATTATGAGATAAACTTCTCAAATCGCTATTCGGAAACAGACGTTTCTCAATGATCGGGATATACTCCGGCACAATTTCAATGCCAATATAGCTTCTCCCGAGTTTCTTGGCTGCCACCAATGTCGTACCCGAGCCAGCAAATGGATCAAGCACGATATGTTTGCTTGATGGTGGCACAAACATTTCAACGAGCTTCTCCATTAATGCCAGAGGCTTTACCGTGCAGTGAACATTGAAATCGTCTTCTTTCCCCCTTTTGACATCATCAATGATGTTTGATTGAAATGACCCGTCTGGGGTTTCCGTGTAGAATAAGCCGACTTCATATTTCATAAATGTGTTTAGGTAATTCTGTTCCAGCGGTTTTTGCAAGATGGCAATTGCTTCCCATTCATTTCTTAGGCAACTGTGCCACCCTTTCCAAGTATCGTATTCAGCATGGTTCTTCTGTTTTAGTTTCGCGCTTAGATTTAGACCCTTTGGTATTCCGCTTGGACGACGATATACAAGACAGTCACGCGCATAAAATCCAGCAGATTCCAAGGCAACTTGAACATGAGCTACCGTTCTTGTACTGTTGAAGACAGCAACGATACCGCCGGGCTTTAAGACACGGAAAACCTGCTGACCCCACTGCAAACACCAATTTTGATATTCCAATATATTTTCTCGATTTCTTGCATACCATCTTTCGTTTCTGACCCCGCCAGCCAAGCCGCTTCCATACGGGATATTCTTGACGAGAATCTTGCTGCCATTCGCCCGCGCCCGTCGCGTGCGTCTTGTGATTTCATCGGCATCCCATTTGTGGCCAACGAACTCGTAATTGTAAGGCGGATCTGTTATGCAAGCCGATATCGACTGTTCCCTTAATTCGGGCAGTTTGTCACGACAATCGCCTAAGATAATTTTTTCGGTATGATTCATTGCATCACCCAAAGTCATCAGCATCTAGTCTATTGTACACCGCCAAAACACCCGCCGCGATAGAGCCGATTGGGGCGGCGTAATCCTGGTTGGAGTTGAAAGGCGGGTCGAGGTAAATCAGGTCGATGCAAGCCGAGTTGATGCCGCGCATGATATGCAGGTTGTCGCCCACCCAGACTGTGCGGTTGCTGAAGTTTGCCTGCGCCATACCTGCCTCCTGCTTGTTGCCTCACACCGCCATCGGGCGAGCCTGCCGCGCAATTGTGAGTTCACGCATACGTTCAAAGACATCCACCCCCAGCTGCGCATAGATATGCAGCAGATCGACCAGCACCCAATTCTCGCGGATTAGCCCATTTTCGCAGCGCCAGAAATCCAGGCTGCGGCGCGTCAGCTTTTTGCCTGTGGGCGGTATGCCCAGCCAGCCATCGCCAGACAGCGTCGATTGTCCGCCGGGCCAGGCGGTGAAGCCGACAAATTCGCCGTCGCCGAACATGACGCCTTTTTCCAGGAAGGCGAAGCGGTCGGGCATGGCTTTCAAAAACGGAGTCTGATGCCAATTGCGGAAGCCGAGCACGCGCCGTATCACGCCGATGCCAGCCGGCCCATACCACATCATCTGGGGATGCCAATAGCGATCCAGCTCCATCGCCGCGACGCCCTGTGGCGAATTGCGCAGCGCCTTCAGCATATCCATGACTAGTTTCACGCTGGCGGCGGCTTGCTCTGGGTCATGCGTCGCCTCGATGAACCCATCGCCGCTGGCGGGTCCGGGAATGGCTGACCAGTTGGGCGCAAGGCTGGGCGAAAGGGGCCAGGCGCGCGCCTGCATCATCAGCGAGGGGATATCCCACAGCGCCTGCATCTCCACGATAGCGCCGTCTACAAAGCGAAAGAACTCGTGATAGCGCATGGATACGAGGTGCCTGGTCGGGGGGATATCCAGCCAAGGCTGCTCGAAGACGCCCATATAATGCCCGCCACAGCCGACCCAGTCGCCACTCCACTGCCCGGGCGAATGCCCCGCCATGACGATGAAATCGCGCCGCTCCAAATCGGGGATTGCATGCAGCAGCGGCGCATAAACCTGGTCAAATAATTCGGCGGGACCAGTGAGGTCTTCGAGCGGCGTCGCCAGATGAATCTCGCAATCCGCCGCGAAGACTTCGCCCAACTGGCGCGGCAAGCGGGCTGGCTCAATATCGTAGAGCGCGTCTCGCAGCAGATTGATGCGCTCTTTGTTTTGGTTATGAATGCTTACCATCTCTGCTCCAGAATCCGCACTTGGGCAGCGCACTTTGCCACTGGCTAGTCGCGATAAATCTGCTGCATCACGGCGAACTCATTGAAGAGCATCCACTCCTTCTGCACGCGCCCCTGCTGGATTTCTTGCTGGGTGATGCCCCACATAGTCACCTGTCTGCCGCTGGGCGCGCCATAGATGCCGTTGCCGCGGTGCGTGCCTTGCAAGCTCCAGCGCGCCGACACTTTGTAGCCTTCTTCATCGTTGCCCATCCAGTAAATATCGTCAATTTGCAGCATGGCGTCGGGGAACATCGCCAACATGCTCAGCACAAAGGCTTGGTAGTCGCCGCGCCCATACAATACGCGCCCGGTCGAGCCGCGGAAGAGCAGGCTAGGGGCGTATGCGCAGCGCGCTTCGCGCAGGCAGCGCCGATTCCAGATATTGTGAAAACTGCGGCGCACGAATTCCTCGACATCAAAGCCACTGGCCGGGGCAGCCAGGTAGCGCGGTTTGCCCTGCCCATGCAGCCGCTCTGGCTCGCCGGAGCGCGAAACATCCAGCGCCGCCGCTTGCCGGTTGCCCAGCTCCCGCGCCATCTCACGCAGGTCAAAGCCCAATTGATGAACCAGGCTGGCGGTATCATAGACCACCCATTCAGCGAAAATTTCATTCTCCAGCGAGACGCAATTGGCGATGCACCACAGCGTTACCTTCCTGCCAGTGGGCGCTCCATACTGGCTGTAGCCGCTGTTGTGTCCGCTGATTACTGTGCGGTGCGAGCTGTGGAAGCCGATATCTTCATCGCCCGCCCAGATGATCTCATCGGCGAAGAGGCGAATATCCGGGAAGGCGTTGATGGTATGCACGGTATCCGCCACGATTTTGTCGCGCCCGTATTGCAAGCCAAAATCGTCATAGACATGGGCGTTGTGGCGATAGGTATCGTAGATGTAACCGATATCTTTCTCTTCCCAGATGCGGTGGGTGATGCGCACGATGTAGTCGACGATATCCACATAAGTGGCTTCGAAGCCGCGCATGGGCTGTTGGCCTTGTGTGCCGGGCTCGCGCAGCAGTCGGTCCGTGCCGCCCTTCGCCGCCAGCGAGATGGCGTAATCCCTGGGCATGATGTCCGCGCCATGGGCGATGGCGAGAGGCTCAGAGGATCGGCTGCGCGGGCTTGTGGGATTGCTGGATTCATCCGCCATCGGCACGTTGCTCGCTTTCTTTCTCCCGCCGATACTGGCGATAGCGCTCGAAGATATCCACGTCCATCTGCATGAAGACATCGACCATATCGATATGCACCCAGTTGCTCGTCAGCAGGTCCCCCTTGCGCTCCCAAAAGTCCATGATGCGCCAGCTCAGATAATTCCCGGTCGGCTCTTGACCCAAGAAAAAGCCAGTGTGCTCGGCAACCAGGCTGGGCCAGCCTGTGGATACGGCGAAGCGCCCTTCAGCATAGCGCGCATTATGCGAGCCGCTCCAGCCGCCGCCCAGCCCGCGCAAAAACTCGTGATGCACGCGCCGCAAAAAGTCGTCCAAGCCAGTGGCTGTGCCCACGCCGCTGGGGCTGTTCCAGAACATATCCTCCGTCCAGTATAGCGACATCGGTTGGTCTTTGCGCACCAGCCCGAAGAGCATGGCTTCGACCAGGCGCAACGTTTGCTGGGTCGCGCGCGGGTCTTGTTCGCTGCTGATGATGCCGCCGCCATATTTGACGCGCGGACGCAAGCCCTCGGTCGCCGGCGCTGCCCAGCCCAGGTGAAAACCGCCCTGCTGCATGACATCCATCAAATCCGTCAGCCAGTAAGTCTTGACGATCTTGCCAGCTTCCAGCGCCATAATCTCGCCAAAACGCACACAAGTTTTCTCGCCAGTCGCGGCGATGCCCAGCCAGTCTGCGGCGAAAGTGCCTTCATAATAACCGCTGGCGCTGACCCAGTCCTGCCCGCGGAAGCTGCCCGCCAGCAAGACATCGCAACGCCGCCGCAGATCCGGGAAGGCGCGGCGCAAAGGCAGCCACCAGGTTTCAATGAGGCTCTCGACGCCGTCAATGTCATTAAAGGGCTGCGGACCATGCCATTCGATATCGGGGGCAGTATATTGCCGGACGAGTTCCGGCAGGTCATGCGCGCTGGTGGCGTCTAGCTGTCCCCAATAGCGGCTGATGGTCTCGCGGTTGGTCTGGGCGATGGAAGTGGACAAGGTCTTGCTCCTTTTGCTCGTGGGTCGCAGCGAAACGCGGAATGCCTCAGCCTTTGACAGCGCCGGCGGACAGCCCTTTGACCAGGTGTTTTTGGAAGTAGAGGATGACGACGACGATGGGTAAGGTCGCCGAGACTGACGCCGCTGCCGCCAAGGTTATTTCATCCGCCGATTCATTGCCGGTATACCGCGAGATAGCCACCGGCAGGGTCCAGTTCGACTGTGTCAATACGCGCACCAGCAGGAATTCGTTATAGGCCAGCAGCAACGTGAACAAAGCCGTCGAGATGATGCCGGGCCAAGCCACCGGCACGATGACGCGCAGGAAGGACTGCAAGCGATTCGCGCCATCGACCATCGCTGATTCTTCCAGGTCTTTGGGAATTTCCATAAAGAAACTGCGCAGCATCCAAATCGTGAAAGGCTGGTTGACCGCCACCAAAGCGATAACCACCAGCAGACTCGAGTCCAGCAGGTTCAGCAGCGAGCCGATCCAGTAATAGGGCAGCACAAAAGCCAGGCGGGGCAGGGCGCGGAATGCCAGCGCGGCGATGAGGATCACCACCGCCGCCAAGCCCGCGTAGCGCGCCAGCGAATAACCCGCCAGGCAGCCGATGGATATGGAAATGATAATCGTCAAGGCGGTTACGATCAGCGTGTTGATGAAGTAGTCATAGAACTTCTGCATATAGACCAACTGCGGGAGCGCCCACAAGAGCAAGCCAAAACCCGCCAGGCAAAATCCATATACCAGACGATTGTCGATGGGCAGGCTGCGCGCGCTCAGCAACAGCCCGACCAGCAGCGCCACTACCAGCAAAACCCCCAGCCCGATGGCTTCGGCGTTTTCGGGTACGCGGCGTATCCAGACATCCTGATAATTCTGCATGGTCGGCTCGAAGAGCAGCAGCGGCGTCCTGGAGAAGGCGTCTTTGACGGTCTTGAGTGATTGCATGCCTGTCCAGACGAAAGGCACCAGGCTATAGACAGTGAAGCTCAGCAGCACGAAATGCACAAAGCGGCGTCCGGCGCGGCTCCTTATCGGGTCCATATCAACGCTCCGCAATCTGTTCTTTGTACATCAGGCGCAAGAAGGGGATCAAAACAACCATGATGCCGATGACGGTCAAGATGGCCATGGCGTTGGCTTTGCCCAGCCGCTGCACTTGCACCGCCGTCGAGAAGGTATAGGTCATCATGGTATCGGCTTTGAACTGCGGGTTCAGCCCCGAAAGGACATAGACGCTATCGAAGACCCGATAGGAATCCATGATAGAGAAGAGCAAGATGAAGACCGTCAGCGAGCTGACATAGGGGATGACGATATGGCGTATTTTCTGCAAGCGCCCCGCGCCATCAATCGAGGCGGCTTCAATCATCTCTTGTGGCAGGGTCTGCAAACCCGCGAAGTAGACAACAATGGTGAAAGGCGTTACATACCAGATGCCAAAGAAGATGATCAAAGTTTTCACGGAAGTCTCATTCATGCGGAAGCGCGTGCCCGATAGCTGCTGATACACCCAGGTGAGCAAGCCCGATGGCTCCCAAAGCTGCTTGAACATGATGGTGGCGATGATAGGTACAGTGATGAAAGGCAGCAGAAAAATCGACATATACACGCCGCGCACAAAGCCGGAAACTTGATCCAGGAAGAGCGCGATGATGAAGCCGATGACGACCCAGCTAGGCACGACGACGGCGGTGTAAAGCGCGGTGAAGTTGAAGGAGCGCCAAAAGCGCGCGTCCCCCAGCACATCGACATAATTGCGCAAGCCGACCCATTCTGGCGCGGCGATATTGCGGAATGTCATGTAATGAAAACCCAGCCACAGGGCGATTGCCAGCGGCACGACCATCAGCAGCAGCATAATGATCACGCTGGGCGAAGAAAATGCGAAAAAAGTGTCTCGTTTCATAAGCTGTCCTTTCTTAGCGCCTTGCCAGTCCACCCGCTTCAATCCGCGAAGAGTGCAGGGACGAGGGCGCTGACTCGCCCGAAAAGCCCCTCCCTTGCTTCAAAAGAGGGGCTACTACGGGCAAGCGCTTCTAGCCCTCGATGAAGCCTTGTGCAGTGGCTTCGGCGACATAGTCGGCAGCGGCGGCATCCAGCGCTTCTGCGCCAGTCATATCGCCGATGTAGACCAAGGGCAGGTATTCGACCAGCTTGGCGATGGCGATATTGTTGGCGAAAGTCTTCTGGTAGTTGCCGATGCCCTCGGCGATGGTCTGGCTGGCGGCGGGCAGGTAAGCGCCACCGTAATCAGCCGCGGACAGGCGCGTCGTCATGCCGACGGCGGCAGCGCCTTGCTGGCTGGTGGCGTCAACCGCTTCCATGATGACCTGGAAGATCAAGTCCGGGTCGTTGGTGGTGGTGGCGGGGATGAAGTAGAAATCGTTCCAACCGGAGGCTGCGCGCGGACCATCGGGCATTACCCGCGGAGCCGGCGCGAAGGCAATCGCCTCACCCAGGTCCGACATATCCGGGTTGCGCATGCCAGCGGCGCGGCTCGCCCAGATCTTGGTGATAGGCAACGTACCGCCACCCAGCGATTGCTGGATTTCGTTCAGGCTGTAGCCGATGCCGTCCGCGCCGACACAGCGGTTGACGGTCTCGATCATCACATCAACAGCCTCGACGCCAGCCTCGTCATTGAAGGTGGGCATCAGGTCATCACCCAGATAATCGCCGCCCAGGGCGCGCAGCAGCATGAAGAACTCCAGCTCCCAGGCGCGAGCGCGCGATACATCCATAGCAAAAGGCAGCTCCCAATCCATATTGTCGAAGCCGATGGTATCGCAAAGCGCCCAAAGCTCTTCGTAGGTATCGGGGACAGCCCAGCCGTTGGCTTCGAAGACATCGGCGCGATAAACCAGGTGCAGGGTGTTGCCGACTGCCGGCACGCCGAGGATGTTGCCGTCCAGGGTGGCATCGTCCCAGGCGCTCTGCGGGATGTCGTCCAGGTCATATTCGTCGCGGTATTTGTCGATCAGGTCATTCAGCGGCATGACCCAGCCAGGCGCGCCCCACTCGCTGACTTGACCATTCGCGCCATGAATGATGTCATAAGGCGAATCGCCGCCCGTCGACAGCGCCAGCCGCACTTGCTCTTGCAGGCTGGTGGAGTCAATCAGATTGACATTGATGGTGAGGTTATCGACCTCGCTGCATGCTTCCATCTCGGCGGCATAAAATTCGGTTATGTCGAAGGGCCAGCTGATGAGCTGCAATTCGACAGGGTCGGCGGGCGCATCAATGTTGCAGGCTTCCCCGCTTTGGGCGAATGCCGGGATGCCAATCAGCAGCCCCAGCAAAGACAGAATTACGATCAACTTACGCATGTTGTGCTCCTTTACATCAACACATAGAACAGCATTCGGACAATGCAAAAAGGCGCGCCAAACTGGCTGTCACCACCTCTTCTTCATTTTGGGCGCAACGCCCACCTTGTAATACGCCACCAACCATCACCCGCCTTGCTTGGCACCGGTCGACCCGCGCGCGAAGAGCTTGACCGGCAAGGTATGCTGGATGGGCCCGTTGCCCTCCCCGCTAATCAGCTGCAGCAGGCTCTCGACAGCCAGTCGCCCCATTTCTGCCGCCGATTGCCAGACGGTCGTCAGCGCAGGCTCGGTAACGGCGGATGACAAGATGCCATCGTAGCCGGCGATCGACAAGTCCTGCGGGACGCGCAATCCCGCCTGCCTTGCCAATGACAAGGCGCGGATGGCGACTGGGTCGGTGAAAAAAAGAACGGCAGTGGGTGGCTCGGGCAGCGCAGAAAATAGCCTGAACGAGCGTGTGGCATAATCCACCGCGCTGGAATCCGCCGCGACAACCAGGTCGGGCTGGTAGGCGATGCCCGCTTCCGCCAGCGCCTGGCAATACCCGGCATGGCGATCGAAGTCAGTCTCGTACACTTCTGGCAGGCGCTCAAAGCCGATGCGCCGATGCCCCAGGCAAATCAAATGCCGGGTGAGCGCTTTTGCGCCCCCGATATGATCAGCAGCCACAAAGGAAATCCCCTCATGCGGGACGCGGCGCGGCAAAAACACATGCGGCATATCTTCTTGTGTCATCAGCTGCGATAGGGCAACCGTCTCGCTGGCGCGCGGGGGCCAGGCGATGATGATGCCGTCAACCTCGCGCGAGCGGCACAGGCTCTTGAC
This sequence comes from Chloroflexota bacterium, assembly GCA_009840575.1. Lineage (GTDB taxonomy): Bacteria > Chloroflexota > Anaerolineae > Aggregatilineales > Phototrophicaceae > UBA6055. The sequence continues at coordinate 63,070 of VXNO01000048.1, forward strand.
GCGCTCGGCATTGCCAGCCATAGCCGTATACAGGATAAGGTGATATTCCGATTGTTCGGCGCGGGCAGCGATGCCCGGGATGAGCTCCGTCAAGAAGTCACGCACCATGTGAATCGGATAATTGACAACCAGTCCGATTTTGTCGGTGCGCTGGCGGCGCAGGTTGCGAGCCGCTGCCGACGGCTGATAACCCAGCTCGCGCACGGTTTTTCGAACCCGCTCTTTGGTGCGCAGCGAAACATCGGCGCGGTCGTTGAGCGCTTTGGAGACCGTCGATGGCGAGACACCGAGCTTGCTGGCGAGATCTTCTATTGTAATCGGCATAATTCAAAAGCGCTGACGAAATCGATTTCGCAATGTTGTAAGTAATGTAACAGGCATCCGTGTATATTGCAAATGCCACATCTTGTCGGGCAGGGCAATCGCATCAAAAATTTACCACCGAGTACACCGAGAGGGAAATAAAGGTTTTTCTCTGTGTCCCACGCGAAATCGCCGGCTTGTAGAAGCCATTTCGGGCGAGTCACCGCCTCGCCCCTACACCAAATCTCTGCGCCTCTGTGGCAAATCGTTTTTGATGCGATTGCCCTGTCTTGTTGGGCAGGGAAAGTTGACAGCGATTATTGCCATTGCATACAATAAACTCCAACAGTCTTAAAGGAATTAACCATGGATTATATGAGAAGTCTAAGCGATCTGGAGTTGTTTAGACTAAGTTGGCGCGCTTGGTTGCTGCTAACTTTGGCGCTGACTGCCCTCAGCGCCCTGCCACAGGTAGCGGCTCAAGACCTCGAAACGGAGCGATTGTGCGGCAACCGATTATCTATTTCCTGGGGCGATCCACCTGGGGCAAGAGGCTATCAATTTACGCCGGTTGGCGATGAAGATGCGAATTTTCGATGCAGCAAAAACGAGCCGAACTGCGTCGTCAAGCTAAAACCAGGCGAAACCTATACCTACTATTTGGACAGGGTAACTGAAGACGGTCTGGTATATGGCGAAGCAATCACTTTGTCAGGAAAAAAGACGGAGAGTTGCCCGGAATATAACCCTGCCAAGCCGCCCCCCCCGCCCGTCGATACCTGCGCGCATCTGCCAGCCGATATCGTCGTGCGCGGCTTTCATCCCTTCTCAACCCAATGCCGACAGGTGGGCAACGCCGGCGTGGGCAATGCCGAGCTAATCGCCCAAGGTATCCTCCGCGCGGTTGATGTCTGGGGCAACGCCAATGCCGATATACGGGTATGTTTTCACCAGCAGGGGCAATTGAAGTTTCTGGACGCCGCGACATCGCCGCGCGCGGTATCCGACCTGGCGGCAGAGACTATCGAAGGCATGACCTGCGGCCGTATCAACCGCGCCGGCACGGTGGTACTCCTGCCAGGCGCGCAGCCAGTCCAAATGGCTATGGAAACTGTCGCCGAGACGATCGAAAGCCAGCCGCCCGCCGAGCAGGCTGGACCCTCTTCGACGACCAGTTGTGAGTTGGAAACCACAGGTTACCTGAGCCTGCGCTCTGGCCCCAGTGTCAATTACGCCCGCTTGACATCGATGCCGCTCGGCACCAGCCTGGTCGCCAGCGCCAGGATAGGCGATTGGTACATGGTCAATTACGAGGGCCAACTGGGCTGGGCGAGCGCGGCGTACCTGGCACTCAGCCCTGGTTGCGCGGGCCTCGGCGGGACGAGCGCGGTAATCCTGCCGCCGATGACCGAGGTGCCCATGCCCGAATCGGCAGTGGCGATGACGCAAGCAAGTGAAACTATGTTGGGTGACTTGGTGGAAGAAGTCGCACAAACGTTGACGCGCTGCACGGTCAGCGCCGGCGATATCATCAACCTCCGGCTGGGGCCAGGCTTGGAACATGGCATCATCGCCGAGATCCCTTTCCAGACGCGCATGAGCGCCACGGGACGGTCGGGCGACTGGTTCCTGGTCGACTATCCGGATATGGCGGGCTGGGTGAATATCGACTATGTCTTCCGCAACGGCGCTTGCGGCTGAGCGCAATGGCAATACGCAGCGACACAGCGGGCAAAGAGAAGGGCTACCTGCAAGACATGCTGGCGGGGGATGCCGGTTGCGTCCTGGAGATTGGCTGTGGCGATGGGCGGCTGACGCGCAAGGTTCACGACCGTGCCCAGGGTGTGGTGGGCATTGATCTGCCAGAGGCTTTGCAGCCAGCCGCTTTCGCAGACCTGCCCAATGCCCGGTGCCTGGCAGCCAGCGCCACCGCCTTGCCTTTTCGCGCTGCTTGCTTCAATGGGGCGATCTTCGCGCTGTCATTCTGATGAATCGCTATTGAGGGCATGGTCCATGCCCTGGCAGAAGCGCGGCGCGTACTCAAAGTTGGCGGCTGGCTGATTGACCTGCGCCCTACCAAGCGTGACCGGCGCATCATGCTGGAACTGCCTGGCGGCTGCCTGCCGGTTGGCGGGATTGATGCCAGCGCCACCAGCCCGGAACGCGACGCGGCTGACGCGGTGTTGCAGGCGGCGCTGACTGCGGGGCAATGGCGCGCCCGGTACAGCGAACTATTCGAGATCATCATCGATTGCGACACGGTCGAGGACCTGCGCGATTATGCGAATAAGCTCCGCCGCAGCCGCTTGCCCGATGATGTCCTGCCGCGCATCGAAGCGATGACTGCCCATGCCGATGACTTCCTCATCCGTATCCACCGCGAAATGACCATCGCGCTGTATCAAGGTCTTTAAGCTTGGGGGAGTGTCGAATCCTGCGGGTATTTGAATTGCCAGACATTTGCGCTACACTTGAGCTTGGCAAGTTCCGTTCAAAATTGTTCCTGCGGAGGAAGAAAACATGCGCAGATTTACTTTGTTCGTGCTGGCAGTCGCTATTGTGTTGGCTTTGGTCGCGCCGGCCGCCGCGCAGAGCGACCTCGTCGTCGGCGTCGTGCTGGTTGGACCCAACGACGACCGCGGCTGGAGCACATCGCACCACGAAGCTGGCGAGTATGTCAAGGCAAAGACGGGCGCGACAATCCTGGAATTTGAAAGCCTCAACCCAGCCGACACGCCCGAAACCACCCTGATGGATGTAGTGGAATTCATGGTGGACGATGGCGCTTCAGTCATCTTTACGACATCCGACAGCTTCGAAGAAGACACCAATGTCGTCGCTGCCGCCTTCCCTGATGTAACCTTCATCAATATCACCGGCAGCAATGCCATTCAATCAAGCAGCGTCGTCGAAGGCGAGCACGCCATGATGCACGAGCTGCCCGAGCTGGCACCGGCCAATGTCGGCAACTTCAATACCTATATGGAGCTGCCGCGCATGATCGCTGGCTGCGCCGCCGCGCTCGCCAGCGAGTCGGGGCATATCGGTTATCTGGGCGCGCTAATCAACCCCGAAACGCGCCGCCTGGCTGCCAGCAGTTACCTGGGCGCGCGTTATTGCGCCGACAACTACCGCGACGACATGTCCGCCGATGACATCACCTTTGAGGTCGTGTGGATCGGCTTCTGGTTCAATATCCCCGGCGTAACGCTCGACCCGACTGAAGTCGCGCAGGGCTTCCTTGATGGCGGCGCGGATGTCATCATCTCCGGCATCGATACCACCGAAGCTATCACCGTCTCCGGGCAATACATGGCGGAGGGCGATGCCAGCTACGGCGTGCCTTATGGCAATGTCAACGGCTGTTCCGAAGCGCCAGAAGCCTGCCTGGGCGCGGCATATTACAACTGGGGTCCCGCCTACCTGGATGTCGTCGAGCGCGTCGTGAACGGCACCTGGTCGCAAGAATGGCTCTGGTGGGAGCCGAAGTGGGACGAGATCGGCGATGATGGCTTCTACACCGATAGCGACTACAGCGTCGGCGGCTATGTCTTTGGCGATGCCCTGAGCATGGAAATGCGCGAGACGCTCAAAGCCTTCGCCCAGGAGATCCACGACTTCCAGACCGACCCCATGTACGCCGACCAAATGTTTGGCTGGAGCGGACCGCTGAACCTGCAAGATGGCACGCCGCTGGCAGGCGAAGGCGAAGCCGTCAGTCTGCTGGATATCTGGTTCCTGCCCCAGTTGCTGGAAGGCATGACGGGCGCAAGCGAGTAGGAAACCCCCTCGGTCCCCCCGACGGGTCGGGGGGAAGCATCGCAGGCGCTTTGTCTGCGACACCTGACATCACGCAAAAGCGTATGTTATCTCCCCTCCCTCATTTTTTGTGGGAGGGGCTGGG